>JBKJNS010000362.1:0-3917 GCA_046593455.1 Chitinophagales bacterium
GCAAATTCTGCTCGACCTTGGAATCAGCAATTATAACAATCGGTTAATTGCACAACGCAAGGATCTTCTTTCAAATCAATTATCAAATATTCTAAGCATCAAACTTTTGCTTACAGGGTTTTATTTAATCATCACATTCTTTATCGCATTCATTCTTCATTACTCCGGTTACGTTCTTTACTTATTACTTTTTATCTGCTTGAATCAAGCGCTGGCTTCATTGATTGTTTATGTGCGTTCAAATATTTCTGCATTGCATCACTTTAAAGTTGACAGCCTGTTTTCAATTTTTGATAAAGCGCTTATGATCATTATTTGCGGCGTGCTTCTTTATGCTCCGCTTTTTAGAAAAGAGTTTGTGATTGAGTGGTTTATTTATGCGCAGTTTATTTCGTACCTAATAACGCTGGCTGTTGCGTTAATTTATGTTTTAAGAATTTCAGGTAAAATTCCGGTAAGTTTTTCTTTCCCGTTTACAAAAAATCTTTTAAAGAAGGCATTCCCATTTTCAATTCTTATTGCATTGATGCTCATTTATTCGAGAGTTGATGCTTTGATGATTGAAAATTTACTGCCTGTTGATGGGCAGCGTGAAGCAGGATTGTATGCATCGGCTTTCAGATTACTTGATGCACTCAATCAATTCGGGTTTTTGTTTTCGGTTTTATTGTTACCAATTTTTTCGAGAATGATTTCGGAAGGAAAAGCAATTAATGAATTGGTGAAATCAAGCTTTACAATTATCTTCATTTTATCGGTTACTGCTGCGCTGTCATTAAGTTTTTATTCACTTCCGATTATGCATTTGCTCTACCACGAAGCAAATGAATACACCGCAAAAATCTTATCCATACTCATTCTAACTTTTATTGCAACCTCCACTATCTATATTTTTAGCACACTGCTCACGGCAAACAACAACCTTAAACAGTTAACCGTAATCGCACTTTTCGGTGTGATCATGAATCTTGCCTTTAACTTTTTCTTGATAAAAAAATTTAAGGCATTGGGCGCAGCAGAAACTTCTGTGATCACCAATTATTTTATTGCAATCGCACAAATTTTTCTTGCCAAAAAGATTTTTGGGTTTGAGCTTAATTACGGTTTGTTAATACGTCTTACAATTTTTTTGCTTGCCTCAATTGCAACTTTTTACGCTTCCACTTTAATTCAATTAAATTGGTTGGTGAATCTGTTATCAGCGATGGCACTTTGCACATTAACCGCCTTTGCACTCGGACTTTTGGCAATCAGGAAAATAAAATTGCTGCTTACATGAGCCTTAATATTTGTCAACCACTGATTTTGAGGTAAACAATATTCTCCGACTCCAGATTATTTTTATTTAGATACTCATCAACCTCAGAAACTGGTTTTAAAGTTCCATCATTCAAAATAAGATGAGATTGATAGCCATTATTCAGCATCAATTGATTTGCATTTATATAGTTATCTCCTACTCTTTTGTGATGAATAAATTCCATAATTAAAATTGGTGATGAATGTTGGAGTGTCTTAAATGCGCCGGTTATAACATTAAGTTCGGCGCCTTCCACATCTATCTTGATCATAGAAGGTAAAATCTTTTGTTCTTCAATAAATGCATCAAGCGTTGTTGAATGAACAGTTATTTGTGCAGGTTTATTTTTTTGAATCCATTTTTCATTTTGAAACTGATCAACCGAAAGCGTATTGTATTCTGAATACAAGGTTGGAAATTCATAGAATGATAATTCGGAATTCTCATTTGAAACAGCTTGCTTAAACAATTTGATATTTGTTGAATTGCCGGCATTTTCTTTTAGCAATGAAAAAATACCGGATGGTTCAAATGAAAATACTTCCCCGCTTTCGCCGACCAATTCGGAAGCCAGTAAAGTGAAATAACCAAAATGAGCTCCCACATCTATAAAACAAGAATTCAATTTTAGATTAATGATCAAATACTTAGCAAGTCTCAGCTCTGAATCATGTGTTTTGCCGCCTGATAAATAAATATCCATTCCGGAAGGCAGCAGTACTTTGATGGGTTTATTAAAAAATGTGAGGGACTCAATTTTCTTATGCCTTTTTGTAATCCTATAGACTACCTTACTATAAAATAATGCTTCTAAATATTTTGATCGCAAAAGCAAAAGCTTCTTAAACTTTGAACTTCCTGCAATTTTTTCAACCTCTTGAATCTTATGAATCATCGATTGCACAAATCTAATAAGCCGCTTACACTAATTCCTTTTTTCTTTCCCCTAAATTTCAATTATTGCAAATCAAATAATCAACTGCAAAGCTGTTCAGGTTTGGTTCAATCTTGTTTTCTTATGATATAGAATTCATTAAAAAGCAACTTATTATCATCCCAAACTAACTCAACTATTCTGTTATATCTTCGCAAAAATTTTTTTTATTCTCTCCTCTTAAGCATGGAACAGCCATTCAATTTAATAGAGTTTTTTAAAACATTATGGAATTGGCGCAAGCCAATATTAATTGTAGCAGGCGTTGCTATTGTTGGAAGCACTGTGATCACAGATCCACACATTATGCCTCCTTATTATGAATCAAAAGCAATCTTTTATCCGCTCAATCCAAACATGACAAGCAGTGGAACTTTGTTTTCGGGTGGAGATAATTATTTGTTTGGCGGAAGCAATGATATTGACCGTATACTTTCAATCGCTTCTTCGGCCCCTTTAGAACTTTACATCGTAAACAAATTTCATCTTTTTCAGCATTATAAAATTGACTCGGCAAACGAAAGCTACCCCATTTATGCTGTGCTTAATGAATTGGAGGATAACTACAGGGCAACAAAAAATGATAAGGGTGCCATTGAAATAATAGTTCAGGATCATGATAAAATTCTTGCAGCTCAGATTGCAAATGAAATAGTTACTAAGCTTGATGAGACTAACCGTGATTTGCTGAATGAAAACAAAAAGAAAATTCTTGAGATCTATAAAAAGAAGAAAATTGAAAAGGATCAGGAAGTAAAAAATCTTACCGATACCATTTTTAATCTCAAGCAACAGTTCAATCTTTATACTGATATCGAAGACCTTGCTTCACAAATTAAAAGTTCACGCGCCGAGAGAACAGCAGGATACGATGCTGCTCTTGAGAAAGTTAAAGTACTTGAAGAAAAGAAAAAAGGGGCTATAAGGGAACTCAACAATAATATTGTTCAGTTTGAGCAATTTGAAGCCTCAATTAACTCCGATGTTTCCACATTATTTATTCTTCAAAAAGCATTTGCAGCGGAAAGGAAATCGAAACCTGTAAGATGGATCATTGTACTTGGTTCTCTATTGGCTGCTTTTGTTCTTTGTTCGCTTGCTATATTACTTATCGAAAGATTTAAGTTCATTAAAGCCGCATTCAATAAAAATGCTGAGCTTAAAAGCTAATACTACTCCGCTCATTGTTTATTATGTTTTCAGCGCACTCATGCTCTGTTGCGGTTTCGTTTCCATTTATACTGAGACCTACTATTTACTGCTGATTCCACCAGCAATCTTGTTTATGTTCTTAAGCGTAATAGATATGCGCTTCATTTATTTTTTATTGTTAGTAATGCTGCCGCTAAGTACTGAAGTTGCATTACCAAATGGATTTGCAACTGACTTCCCCACTGAGATGCTGATAGGGGGATTAATGATCCTGTTTATTCCGTATGTGCTCTCAAAGAATAATGAGTTTGATATCCGATTCCTTAAAAACCCAATCATCTTTTTTTTAGCACTCCATCTGGCATGGGTTTATTTCGATATTATCTTTTCCTCCAACTTATTTGTTTCATTAAAATATTCACTTGCAAAAACCTGGTACATTGTAACATTTGTATTAGTTACTTCTGTTGTTATCAGGCGAAGTGAAGATTTCAGAAAAGCTTATTGGTGCATTCTGCTACCATTGTTATT
>JBKJNS010000513.1:0-3279 GCA_046593455.1 Chitinophagales bacterium
CTGAGCGGCTTCTTTTTTTAATGGCTCTTTATTACTTGTCAATATTAAAACTTGAAAATTCCAAGCGCCAAAATGTGTACTATTTATCTTTATCTTTACAACCTAATAAAAATTTAATCACAACATATTTAATTGCCTGAACAATGAAAAGTACTTTGAAAAGCAGTAGCGTTATTCTTTCAATATTTATTCTGGTCATATTTTCAGGTTGCATGCAATATCCTGAAGGACCGTTTTTTACTCTTCAAACACGTGACGAAAGAATTGATGGAACCTGGTTAGTAACTGCAGCCTCCGATGCTTCGGGCGCTGATTTAACAAGTGAATATTTGAGTTATACACTTTCAGTTCGTGCAAGCAGATCGGGTGATTCTTATTGGGCAATTTTTATTTCCGGAAACCTTTATTCTGAAGGTGGTTATCAATTTGCAAGTCATGGCGATCAGCTAATTGTTATTTATACTTTATTTGAAAATCAACAAGGGTATTCACAAATATTTTACGATATAAGAAAACTAACTGACAAAGAATTTATTTTTGTTGACCCTGCAGGTAATGAACTTACCCTGAAGAAATATTAATATCGCCACAATAAATTATTCTTCTCTATTTCAATTAATCAGTGTCAGTGTTTGCATTTTTCTCAAACATTGTTTCTTCAATTCAATATTATCTTTGTCCAACTAAATTTCAAAACAATAGAATGTCAAATATTAAAAAGATTATTGCCCGCCAGATTCTTGATTCACGCGGCAACCCAACCTTGGAAGCAGAAGTAACTACTGAAAAAGGTTTTGTGGGCCGAGCTGCTGTTCCATCAGGTGCATCTACCGGTAAACACGAAGCAGTAGAATTAAGGGACACCGGTAAAAAAGCATTCGGGGGTAAGGGTGTAAAGCAGGCTGTTAAAAATGTAAATAATATTTTAGAAGAAGTATTGATTGGATTGAATGTTTTTGATCAAGCAGCAATTGATCGCGTGATGATTGCAACTGATGGAACTGAAAATAAATCTAGTCTTGGAGCAAACGCAATTCTTGCTGTTTCGCTGGCTGCTGCACATGCTGCTGCACGGGAACTTAATCAACCGCTTTTCAGATATGTTGGCGGAGTAAATGCCCGAACACTGCCGGTTCCAATGATGAATATTCTCAATGGCGGAGCACATGCCGATAACAAAATTGACTTTCAGGAGTTTATGGTAATGCCATTTGGTGCTAATAGTTTTTCTGAATCTTTACAAATGGGTGTTGAAGTTTTTCATTCCCTTAAAAATGTTTTAAAGAAAAAAGGATACAGTACCAATGTGGGAGATGAAGGCGGTTTTGCACCAAACATTCAATCAAATGAAGAAGCAATTGAAACCGTGTTGATTGCAATTGAAGATGTAGGATATAAACCAGGGAAAGATATCTGGATTGCTATGGATGCCGCAGTGAGTGAATTGTGGGATGAAAAATTGAAAATGTATGTATTCAAAAAGTCAGATGGTCATAGTCTTTCATCAGATGAGATGGTTGACTTTTGGTGCGGTT
This sequence comes from Chitinophagales bacterium, assembly GCA_046593455.1. Taxonomy (GTDB): domain Bacteria; phylum Bacteroidota; class Bacteroidia; order Chitinophagales; family UBA10324; genus JAJAYG01. The sequence continues at coordinate 1,536 of JBKJNS010000513.1, forward strand.
GGTTGAAAAAATATCCTATTGTTTCTATTGAAGATGGATTGGCGGAAGATGATTGGGATGGTTGGAAAAAATTAACCGAAGCTGTTGGATCTAAAGTACAATTGGTTGGCGATGATTTATTTGTGACCAATGTTAAAAGACTGAATCGCGGAATTAAAGAAGGCATTGCAAATTCAATTCTCGTTAAAGTAAATCAGATTGGGACTTTGACTGAAACCATTAACGCAGTCGAAACTGCTCACCGAAATTCCTTTAGCAGTGTAATGAGCCATAGAAGTGGTGAAACGGAAGACACAACCATTGCTGATCTTGCAGTTGCTTTAAACTGCGGACAAATTAAAACAGGTTCAGCATCCCGCAGTGACCGCATTGCTAAATACAATCAGTTGCTTCGCATTGAAGAGATGCTTGGGGAAGATGCTTACTTTCCCGGAAAAGATTTTAAATTTTTATAATTGTGAAAAGTGTCCTTCGATAAACTCAGGATGACAAAAATGATGAAAGGTGAATCTCAATACAAATATTTTTCAACTTTCAAATTTCGCTTTTAGCCTTCACTACTAATGGACGATTCAAAGTACAATCAGCGCGGAGTATCTGCAAAAAAAGAAGATGTTTACAAAGCAATTGCAGGTTTGAGCAAAGGGCTCTTCCCAAATGCATTTTGTAAATTCTATCCTGATTTTTTAGGTAATGATGAAAAATATTGCTGCACTGTTCACGCTGACGGTGCCGGAACAAAATCTTCACTTGCTTATTTATATTGGAAAGAAACCGGTGATCTCTCAGTATGGAAAGGAGTTGCACAAGATTCATTGGTAATGAATACAGATGATTTGCTTTGTGCCGGCGCAACAAATAATTTTCTTTTTTCTTCTATCATCAATCGCAATAAAAATTTAATCCCTGCCGAAGTACTTACAGAAATTATTCAGGGCACTGCAACATTTATTGAAAAGATGAAAGCTTATGGCGCTGAAATTTCTTACCTCGGTGGTGAAACCGCTGACCTTGGTGATATTGTGAGAACACTTAGTGTGGATTCAACCATTACTTGCAGAATGCCCCGCGCTAAAGTGATCCGCAACGAATTAAAAGCAGGTGATGTAATTGTTGGATTAGCTTCTTATGGAAAAGCAAGTTATGAAGATGAATACAACAGCGGCATTGGCAGCAATGGGTTAACAGCAGCACGCCATGATGTTCTTGATCACTCTTATTTCGAAATGTATCCCGAAACTTTTGATACAGATATGAAAGAATCACTCGCCTATTCCGGTTCAAAAAAAGTAACTGATAAGTTTGAAGATGCACCGCTTAATGTTGGAAAACTTTTACTTTCTCCCACCCGCACTTATTTACCAGTAATGAATATTGTGTTAGAAAAATATTTTGGTTCCATTAGCGGCATAATTCATTGCAGTGGTGGCGGACAAACAAAAGTTCTTCATTACACAAATGATCTTCACATTATAAAAGAGAATTTGTTTTCATTACCGCCTGTTTTTAAATTGATTCAACAAGAATCAAAAACACCATGGAAAGACATGTATCAGGTATTTAACATGGGTCATCGCTTGGAAATTTATTGTAATGAAAATGTTGCGCCTCAAATTATTTCTGTTGCCAACTCATTTAATATTGATGCGAAAATTATTGGTCGATGTGAAGCTGCACCGCAAAAACAAGTTACGATTGCGAGTGAGTTTGGAACATTTGAGTATTCATGACTTTTAAAATAAAT
>JBKJNS010000008.1:0-2903 GCA_046593455.1 Chitinophagales bacterium
TTAATCTTTCTTCCGAAGCAGCAGTAGTTACAGAGTTAAAAGCAACATTCAAAAGCGGGCAGGTTTTTCTTACGTGGAAATGCCCAACAGGTAGTAAGCTTAAGTACAATCTATATCGGTCCACCACAAAGTTTACAACTACATCTCAACTAAATACGGCAACGTTAGTTGGTTCTGTACGTGACAGTTCATGTAAAAATCTTAGAATGTCAAGAGTCAAACAGAGTAATGTGTATTTTAAAATTGATGCAGCAGCAGCAGCACTTGCAAGTGATCGTGGATTGTATGTAGTTACCTGTACCGATAACCAACAATGGTACTACGCTGTGATGGTCGTAAAAACTACCACCGATGTAGAGACAAAAAAGATTAATGCAGGAAAAAATACAGTTGATATTCCCTTGGTTGAAAGTGTAATGGATCCACAACCGGTTTTGCAGGATTCTGTTTTTTGGGGGTTAACAAATGAATGGGCAAAGGAGTATGTTATATGGGGAAACAATCAGCAGCTTCCGCATTATTCAAGCTTCAATAATGTTGGATCTTATGGTTACAATTTCAACGTAGTAAAAAGAGGCAGCGCACAAAAGTATCCGCTCTATGTTTTTTATGAAGGATTATTGAACAATGCCATTGTTGGTAATGGACTCGATTCATTTATTAATGTTACCAACTGTTACATTATCTCCGTGGATGATTGGATTCCCGATGGCACCGGTGATTATACTACAAATTCGGGGAGAGGAACATCGTGGATGGGCTATCATGAAAAGTATGACATCTACAAAAAACTTAAGGATAATACCAAGCAAACAACAGGGAGAGTAATTACTTATACGCAACATCGCCTTATTCAAACAATAAAATGGGCTCGTAAATATTTGCCTGTTGACACCACAACAGTTTATTTATTGGGAGTTTCGGAGGGCGGCTTTGGTGCATTGCTCACTGCCGAATTGGTACCCGAAATTATTTCGGCTGTGTATGTTGTTTGTGAACCCATTCGTATTAAAGCACTTGCAGGAACTGATGATGAAAAGATGTGGGGATCAAGTACCGTTCATCTAAAAACTGATGTGATTAGTCCTGCTACACCCGACTCAATTACTCAATGGAATTTGATGGACATTAAATACATGATGCGAATGAATAAGACCAAAGGCAATCCTGTAATTTTTAGTGTGCATGGAAAAAATGACATTACTGTTGGATGGCAGGATAAGCCGAAATTTTATGACTCAGTAGAAGTAAATCTTCAGGGCGGTTATTGGTATTGGGATCAGCGTGTTCACAATGGCGACGGCGCAAATTTTAATGATGGTGAAACAATGCCAGCTTTTCTTCAATACAAAACAAATCTTGCATTTCCTGCTTTTTCAAATTGCTCCATCAATCAGGATCCCGGTGATGGCTACACGGGCGGCACTAACTATGGAGCCATCAATGGTTATCTTACATGGAATTCAAATACGATCAGTGATGATAGTTGCCAGACATCAATACAAATGAACGTAAAGGATTTTTTTGTGGGTGGAATTTTAGATGCACTTCAGTACAATTCATGCACAACTGATATTACTTTCAGGCGAGTTCAAAAATTTAAACCCATCATCGGGACACTAATTAACTGGAGCAATAGCGATGTAAATAGTTTAATCATTCAAAGCGGCTCATTTATTTATCTTGGAGGAGCGTTATTGATCAATGCAATTCAAATCAATAACACCGGTAATACCATTCAATTAAAAAAAGCAACCTGTTTGAAATCATCTTCTCAATTGAACGAAGAAAATGGACCTGCAGTGAGTGTAATTAATTCTGCAAACGGATATGATGTATTGATTGACGCAGATGCTGATGGAGAAATGATGATTAATCTCTTTGATATCTCAGGAAAAAGAATTGAAAGCAGGAATCAATATTTATTGAAAGGAAGCAACACACTTCACATAGCAACATTACCAAGAGGTATCTACATTCTTCAACTACGCGGAACTGATTTTAATACTTCAGTAAAACTTCTTTTTTGAAAGGAAGAAAATTGAAAAGAGATTCAATGCCCCGTCACAAATTTCTTCACCTGATTAAAGTATTCATCTTTATTCGTGCTCAGGTTTTTATCGTTGGTAGCATTGGGAACTAAATAGATCAGCAAATTCCTTGGATGAATTTTTTGAAGTTGTTTCATTTGATCGGGTCCAAAAATTTGTTCGTTTTGTCCGGCGATTAAAAGAATGCCCATGAGTTTATCCTGATTGAGTCCTTCCTTTAGAGCATAGATTGGTTCGATTAAATTTTTATCATAAGCCAATGGCAACATTAAATCCAGTGCTTTAAATTGTTTGATGCGTGCCTTTGCATCTTCCAAAGAAACATAGGGACCATCAGCAATCACGCGGCGTACTTGTCCGCTGCTGCAACCAAGTCCAATAGATAATCCTCCACCAATTCCAATTCCATAGAGGTCAACATAACCGGGGCTGTAAGTTTTGCGCACATAATCCAAAACCCCTTGCAGGTCTTTTGCAAACTGCGCATAGATGTAAAACTTTTGGTTGATGTTAAAATCTTCGCTCTTGCCATAACCGCGATAATCATAAGCCACCACATTGTATCCTAAAGAAAGCCATTGACCAATCACTTCCATGTTATCTGCCATGTTGCCTTCACCATCATCGCTGATCACCACCATCTTTTTTGAATCGGGTGTTGTTGATTTAAAAATCCACGCATTGAGTTTTACTCCATCGGTTGCTGCGATGGTAACTTCTTTATAGTCCAACCCGAAATCACTTGGCAGCACTGCATATTCTTTTACAGGGCTTAGTGCAAAAGATGAAAATGAAATTGCAATGAGAAATAAAATTGACCATGTCAACCGGCAGGCAAGTGATATTTTTTTC
>JBKJNS010000054.1:0-2990 GCA_046593455.1 Chitinophagales bacterium
GGGATTCTTTTTTTGAAAATCAAGAATAACATTCCGCGTATTGTCGGTTGAACAATCTTCCCCAACAACAATTTCAAAATCAAATTTTGCTTGCTGCATCAGAAAACTATCCAATGCTTTGGTGATAAATAATTCGTGATTATAAGTGATGCAACAGATACTAACTTTCATTTCTCACCCATTGGTTTTGCAGGAATACCAATTACAGTTGTGTGAGCAGGCACATCTTTGTTAACCACTGCACCTGCACCAATAATGCAACCATCACCGATTTTTACACCTGGTAATGTAACGGCTCCGGTTCCAAAAAAACATTCATCTCCAACAATTGTTTTTCCCGAAAGACTTACACCCGGAGAGAGTTCGCAGAAATTACCGATCACGCAATCGTGGCCGATGGTTGCGTGCAGATTAATGAGACAACCTTCTCCAATATTAATATCTGTGGTAATAGTTACACCAGTCATAATGCATGAAGCTGAGCCAATTTGATTTCCAAATTTACCAATGGCGGTGTAAGGTGAAATTACGGTGAAAGGATTACCTCCCAATGCTTTGAATTTCTCAAACAAAGTTTTTCTTATCGCAGAATTGCCGGTTCCAATTGCAAATTCATTTCCATGAGTTGAAAAGTATTTTTTAACGTCATCTATATTTTTAATCACAGGAAATTTTCCATGAATAAAATCAGGCGCATCAGCATTTTGATCGTCGAAAAAAGCAACAACAGCAGATTCATCTTTCTGTAAAATAACTTCCAACAATTCTTTGGCAAAGCCGCCGGCACCTGCAATAATCATTTGAATGCTGATTTAATAATGCTGCAAATATTCTCAACAATTTCCAATTCCAGATCGGCATACAGCGGAAGACATAAAACTCTTGGTGCAATATTTTCCGATATCGGACAAGATGCATATTGAATATGCGGCAATGTATTGAGTGATGGATAGAAATAGCGCCGTGGAATTATATTTTGCTTTTTAAGCAGCTCCATCACAGCAATTAATTTCTTTTCATTCTCAAACACAACCGGATAATAAGCATAGTTGTATTTAACATTGTTTGCAATGCTTAATCTTTGAAGAGGTAGCGATGACAAATGCGAGTCGTATAGTTCACAAACAATTTTTCTTTTTTCAATCAACTCATCGATGCGCTTGATGTTGCACAAACCCATTGCTGCATGAAACTCAGAATTCTTTCCATTAATCCCAATGCTTCGGTAATCATCATAGATGTGACCAAATTGCCGGAGCAAAACTACTTTCTCATTTAGCAAATGATCATTCGCAATTACAGCACCGCCTTCAATGGTGTGAAATAATTTGGTGGCATGAAAACTACAGGTTGAAATATCTCCATAGCTGAAAATTGATTTTCCATTTACTTCAACACCAAAAGCATGTGCTCCGTCGTAAATAACTTTGAGGTTATGTTTGTTTGCAATGGCTTCAATTTTTTCAACTTCACATGGCACACCATATACATGCACAGCCAAAATTGCTTCAGTATCTTTTGTAATTGCTGCTTCAATTTTATCAGCATCAATGCAAAATGTTTGGGGGTTGATATCGACAAATACAGGTTTACAATTTTCCCATAAAATAGAATTTGCAGTTGCCACATAGGAGAATGGTGTGGTAATAATTTCCTTTTTTAATTCAAGTGCCTTGATGGCAATCTGTAAAGCAATGGTTCCGTTACCGCAATAAATGAGTTGAGAAACATTTAAAAATTCTTTGAGTTTTTTTTCGAGTTCAATTACGAGCGGTCCATTATTCGTGATCCATCCATTCTCCCAAATCTTTTTTATGTAGGATTGGTATTCTTCAATTGACGGTAAATAAGTTTTAGTTACGTTGATCATTGCGATTGCTCAAGTGTCCATTGCATCTGCGGGAGAAAGATAACGCCTTCTTTTCTACCCGTCCAACCTAGGCGGCCAGTGGGTTGTGGCAAAATTTCAAAAGTCAACACATCATTATATTCAAAGAGGATCGTTCCTTTGTTTTCTAAAAATATCAATCGTTGAACTGAATAGCTTCCCTGATTCAAAATCCCTCCGCTGATTGTTGTGCTCGCCGTTATTCTTCCGCTCTTAAAAGTTTTTTCCAAAGTATAAACTGTTGATGCAACCAGCACCAAAATTCCTCTTTCATCAACTAAGTGAAATGTAACATCAAGCGCTGTTTGTTTTTCGCGAAGCAATTCAAAAGTGAATTCAAATTTTATTGAATCGTTGCTGTAAAAAATATTATTGCTTGATTCAACATTTGAAACTGCCACCGAAATTAATTTTATATCGCTGTTGCCAGGCGCATTATCTGCATTCCAATGTTGTTCAATTTTGTTGGAAAGGAAATGATGCAAATATTGACCAACAACATGTGTTGCTTCACCTTGTGCAATCAACTTTCCTTCCTTCAACAGCATTGCATTTTTGCAAAGGTTTTGAACGGCTTCCATGTTATGGCTAACAAAAATTACAGTGCGCCCATCATGCTCACTTACATCTTTCATTTTACCCAAGCACTTTTTTTGAAACTCAGCATCGCCCACTGCAAGGACTTCATCAACAATTAAAATCTCGGGTTCAAGGTGTGCAGCAACAGCGAAGGCAAGGCGCACATACATTCCGCTGCTGTAGCGTTTAACAGGAGTATCAATAAAACTTTCGATGCCCGAGAATGCTACGATCTCATCAAACTTATTTTTTATTTCTGCGCGCCGCATTCCAAGAATGGCACCATTCAAAAAAATATTTTCTCTGCCGGTTAATTCAGGATGAAATCCTGTTCCTACTTCAAGCAGTGATGAAACTCTTCCTTCAATAACTACTCTGCCTGAACTCGGTTCGGTAATGCGTGATAAAATTTTAAGCAGTGTTGATTTTCCCGCTCCATTTCTCCCTATGATTGCGAGTGCCTCGCCTTTATTAATTTCGAATGAAACATCATCGAGTGCCTTAAATAAAGTTGTAGAATTTT
>JBKJNS010000119.1:0-3249 GCA_046593455.1 Chitinophagales bacterium
ACATAAAAAATAATTTCTTCGGCTATATTTTTATTGAGATCACCAATGCGTTCTAATTTTTTTACAACATATGAAAGGTGCAAAAGATCAATTACATCATCGGGATGCTGCTTAATATAATTTCCAATAATTCCGGTAGCATCGTGATTCCATTGGTCAATAAGGTCATCGTCTTTAAAAATATTGCGGGCAGAAGTGGTATCAGAATTCAGAAATGCGTTAAGGTTACTCACGATCATTTCATCAATTGTATCTTCCATTTTTCTTATTTGCAAATCTTGAATGAGCTGACTATTGTAATGATTTTTTAAAGTTGAAGCATACCAGGCAATTCCTTTTGCATGGTCGCCAATTCTTTCAAGGTGACCATTAATTTTGAATGTGGCAAACACCAATCTCAAATCAATTGCAACCGGATTAAAAAGTGCCATTATATTTTCGCAATCGCGATCAATCTTTAACTCTTCGGCATTTACTCTTCTTTCCTGAAACAAAACCTCTTTTGCTAATTCATTTTTTGTATTAAGAAATGAATCAATACTTTTTTTGAGTTGGTTACGAACAAGATTTCCCATATCAAATATCTCTGATTTAAGGCGACTGAGTTCTGATTCTAAATGCGTCATAATGTATTTTATGATAGGTGAATTAAAAAAAATAAAAATTCAATTTACCCGAATCTTCCGGTAATATAATTTTGAGTGCGTTCATGCTTTGGGTTGGTAAAAATTTCTTTTGTGTCGGCATATTCAATTAATTCTCCGATGTAAAAAAAAGCAGTGCGGTCACTTACTCTTGCTGCCTGCTGCATGTTATGTGTTACAATAATGATGGTGTATTTTTTTTTCAGATCCCAAATCAACTCTTCAATTTTTGCATTGCTGATGGGATCAAGCGCCGAGCAAGGTTCATCCATTAAAACTACTGAAGGTTCAACAGCAAGTGCTCTTGCAATACACAATCGCTGTTGCTGGCCGCCAGAAAGTGAAAGAGCAGATTTTTTTAATTCATCTTTTACTTCTTCCCACAATGCAGCCTGCTTTAAAGATCGCACAACGGTTTCTTCAATAAATCTTCTATTGGTAATTCCATTCACCCGCAAGCCATAAGCAACATTTTCAAAAATTGATTTTGGAAAAGGGTTTGGCTTTTGAAAAACCATTCCTACTCTTTTGCGCACATCTTCTACTCTTACATTACTTGCGTAAATATTTTTTCCGTTCAATAAAACTTCACCATCAATCTTAACACCGTCGATCATATCATTCATGCGGTTAAACAATCGAAGGTAAGTAGATTTTCCGCAGCCCGAAGGCCCAATGAGAGCTACCACATTATTTTCATTGAAGCTCATTGAAATATTTTTAAGCGCCTGCTTGGCACCATAAAATAAATTGACAGACTTGGTTTCTACTTTATTCATTTCAATTTACTTTGAAAAACGATTGCGTAAAATTATTGCAATAGAATTAAGCAGGAGCGTAAAAGCAAGCAACACAATAATTGCTCCTGCGGCATTCTCCTGAAATTCTTGTTGCGGGCGACTCACCCAGTTATAAATCTGTATTGGTAAAATGGTAAAGGATGAATTCAAATCCTTTGGCAAAAAAGTTACATAGGTAAGCGCACCGATTGTAATCAATGGTGCTGTTTCTCCTATGGCTCTTGATATTGCCAGAATAATTCCTGTAAGTATTGATGGAAATGAAATAGGAAGAATGTGATGCCAGATGGTTTGCAATTTTGTTGAGCCCACAGCAAATGAAGCTTCACGAATTCCGTTGGGAACCGATCGAATTGCTTCGCGTGTAGCAATAATAATTACCGGCATAATCAGCAAACTCATTGTGAGTGAGCCGGCGAGTAAACTTCTGTCAAGTGAAAACCATCGTACAAATAATCCTAAACCAAGCAAACCATAAACAATGGAAGGAACGCCTGCAAGATTTGCGATGTTAATTTCAATTATTCTTCCCAATAAATTTTTCTTTGAATATTCTTCAAGATAAACTGCGGCACCTATGCCAATGGGAACTGCAATCGCGGCGGTTAAAATCACCATGTACAATGTTCCAACAAGTCCGGCGAGAATACCGGCCTGTTCCGCATGGCGTGAAGTATAACTTGTGAGAAATTGAATGTTGATTCTTGAAAGTCCATCTTTTAAGACATTGAAGAGCAAAAGCAACAACACGAATAAAGCAAACAGCAATCCCATAATGGCGATTACCTGAAAAGCAATATTCTTTGCTCTCTGTTTAGCTGCGTGAAGTTCGAAATGATTCATCTAAATAGTTATGAGTAGTGAGTTTTAAGTTATGAGTTATTTGTATGCGTCTTAATATTTGTTTTCATCATTCTTATTTTACTTTGATTCAAATTTATCTTCTCGCTTTGCGAAACTCAAAACTCACAACTCACCACTCATTAATCTCCCCCTATTGCTAAAAATCTTTTTCTTATTTTGAAACTTATAAAATTTAAAAAGAATGTAAAGATGAAAAGCGCAATGGCAACAGCGAAAATGGTATTGTAAGAAAGTGTTCCGTAAGGCGTATCGCCTTTGCTCACTTGTACGATGTAAGCCGTCATTGTTGAAACGGGGTTTAGCGGATTAAAAGTTAGTTGCGGTAATTGCCCTGCTGCAATTGCTACAATCATTGTTTCGCCAATCGCTCTTGAAAATGCGAGAATGATTGAAGCAATAATTCCCGAAAGTGCTGAAGGAAAAATAATCGATAATGAAACCTGAAGCTTTGAAGCACCCAATGCAAATCCGCCCTCACGCATACTTTTGGGCACTGCTCTCAATGAATCTTCGCTCAAAGAAGTTACCAATGGAAGAATCATTATGCCCATTACAATTCCCGGGGAAAGTGCATTGAAGCCGCCCATACCGGGAAATATTTTTTGGAGGAAGGGCGTTACGGTAAGCAACGCAAAATACCCGAACACAATTGTTGGAATTCCTGCGAGCACTTCTAAAAATGGTTTAACTGCCTTGCGTACAATTGATGGCGCATATTCACTCAGGTAAATCGCAATCATTAATCCTAAAGGAACACTTACTGAAAGTGCAATAATTGAAGTGAGTAATGTACCGGATAAGAGTGGGAGAATTCCAAAATGTTTATCGGCAAATAATGGAGTCCATTGCGTATCGGTTAAGAAATTCCAAATAGAAACTTCTTTAAAAAATTCAAATGCCTGAATGGTTAGCACCATAATTATTCCTATGGTAGTAAACAC
>JBKJNS010000219.1:0-15365 GCA_046593455.1 Chitinophagales bacterium
ATTAATAAAAGATAAATTCAAATGCATTCATCGAGGAAAAATTGAAGCGAAGAACAAGGGCGAGGTGGATATGTACTTTGTCATACATAGCTTTAGCGAAGGTTGATTTTGTAGAAACAAAAGTTGAAAAAGTAAAAATTATATTGCAGCAATTCTTTCACAACCAACAAATAAAATGCGATCAATTATTTTTTTTGCAGTAGTAGTAATGTTTGCCGCATGCCAACCAAAAGAAAAACCAAGTTCAATGAGTTCGCTTGCAGGTATGTATAAATTACTCAGGATTGATAATCAGGATTCGGCTGGTAACTGGATCGAAGATACCTGGAGTAAAGGCGGAACGGGCTATATTCTCTATGATGGTCTGGGACACATGGCAGTGCATATATTACCGCAGGGATATTCTGATTATAAATGGCTGAATGAAAAAGATGGGACAAATCCAACAGCGCTTAAAAATAAAATTGACAGCATGAGTGCTGATGAGCTTCGCGCAGCGGTAATGGAATTTTCAAACAACTATATTTATGTAGCAAATGCAAGCATCAATGATAGTGACAATGTTATAACACATGCGCGCCTTACACATACTAATCCTACGCTATGGAATACAAGTGTTCAAAGGAGTTATGAATTCAAAGGAGATACACTTGAACTTCATGTGGTTGGTATGAAAAGAAGAGTGATCTGGTTAAGGCAGCAATAATTTTCAACAAGCAAACGATTCAAAATCACAAATGGAAACACACGCACAACATTTACACAAAGTACCCGGAAAAAATTTATAGCATTACTTCTTTTAAAACCTCATGAAAAAAAAGTATTAAGTCAACTAATCCATTTTATTTGAACCCCTAATCCATCTTTATGAATTCTCTTCTCCCCACTTCTTCGCGCAACAGAATTTACTCACTCGATATTCTTCGCGGCGCTGTAATGATCATTATGGCACTCGATCACACGCGAGATTTTTTTCACTTCGATGCATTCGTTCACGATCCGGTTGATTTTGCAAATACTTCTGTCTATCTTTTTCTCACCCGATGGATCACCCATCTATGCGCTCCTACTTTTGTTTTTCTTGCAGGCATAAGTGCATTTCTGCAGAGTGAAAGAAAAACGAAAAAAGATTTAAGCGTATTTTTAATCAAGCGCGGGCTTTGGTTAATTTTAATTGAAGTAACAGTGGTAACATTTGCATGGTCATTTGATCCGGGATATCATGTGCTTGCAATGCAAGTGATTTGGGCAATTGGTTTCAGCATGACGATGATGGGATTAATTATTTGGCTGCCGCTGCCCATAATTTTTTTTCTGGGAGCAGCTATTACACTTGGTCACAATGCGCTTGATTATACTTCGGCAATGCAAGGTAACAACACAGGATTTCTTTATGATCTTTTACTAAGAGGCAATTTTCAGTTTCATGAATTTGCACCCGGTCATTCGATGTTGATGGTGTATGGAGGAATTCCATGGCTCGGTGTAATGATGCTTGGCTATTGCTTTGGTACAGTCTATAAAAATGGAAGCGATTGGGTAAAAAGAAAACGTGCGCTGTTATTTACAGGAGCAGGATTGTTAATTGCATTTTTTATACTTCGTGGTTTCAACCTCTATGGCGATCCAACAAATTGGGCGATGCAGCAAGATGGAGTTTTTTCATTTCTCTCATTAATAAATGTAACCAAGTATCCGCCTTCATTGCTTTTTCTGTGTGTTACTTTAGGAATTTCAATTCTGTTTCTTGCATTCGCCGAAAAATGGAACAATCGATTTACACAGGCAATAAGTGTTTATGGCCGCGTTCCTTTTTTCTATTACATACTACATCTCTATCTTATTCATGGTATTGAAATGATTCTTTATCTAATGCGCGGTCATTCATTTGAGGAAGGAACAACTTTTAATGGCGCCAACCTTTTCAGGTTTTTTCAACCCGGTGAAGGATTTCACCTATGGCAAGTATATTTAATTTGGATTGTGCTGGTGGTTGCATTGTATCCGCTTTGCAAATGGTTTAATGATTATAAAAACAAACACAGGGTTTGGTGGATGAGTTATTTGTAAAAAATATTTGGAGTATTATTTATTGAAGCACTTGCAATCCCGTTAATCTTCTCATTCGCATTACGTCTCTTTTATCAACCCAAAGTATTGCGTTGTTTTTTTCAAACGCATATTTCTTTCCAGTAATGTGACCGTAAACTTCTAAGGGAGATTGCTGCATCAGTTTCACTTTTACTATATTGTTATTTGGCAGATTGTTTTCAACCTGAGAATGATTTGCTATTGCGAATGCAGCTCTTTTGTTATTACAATTACACATGGTTCAGCTAAATTTTTTACTGGTTATCTTTTCTAAAAGTATTGATGCCCCCGAAAAATACAAGCATAAAATAATTATCTCTTCTGGTTTTCTTGTCACAAAAATTGCTGCAAGCAAACCAACCCAAATACTAAGGCAATAAAAGCAATCCATCAGTTTTCCAAAAAATGAATTGCCCGCAAGTTTTCTTATTTTAAAAATGAAATCAAATGGTCCGTCTTCAGCAGTTATTAAATGAGTAATTCGCCAAACAACAATTACAAGAACTAAATATTTTTCTATTGCTTCCATTTCAATTTTTTAAAAAAGGTTGCCGGCGAATTACCGGCAACCTTTTGTTTCAAATTAATCAAAACTACTTAAGACACACATTGTATGAATCATACGAATGATGTCCCACTCCCTGGCTATCTACAATTGTTTTATCAACTGCATGCAATGAGAAACTGCCGCAAGGGTAAGAGTTTGCATTGGTCGGAATGCTGAAAGCTGTCCCCGGTAATGCAGGTGTATTTGAATTACTAATTACTCCGCCACCGTAAGTGCTGCCAAATTCGAATTGATAAATATTCAAATCGTTTGCAAAGAAATGCCCGGTAATGGTTTCACCTTTTGCATAGTGAGTGCAATCACCGTTATCATCTATTTGCAACTTAACAACAGGATAGGTATTATCCATCTGAATTGTTTTAGAGAATGTACCAAGTAAGCCTTCAACCTCCATGGTAATAATCAACTTCTCTTCAGTACCCGGATTAAATCTCGCTAAAATATTCAGCGTATTTTTCTCTGGAGTAAGGAAATCGTACCAGCCATTTGCATCGGGTGAAAGATTAGTGTACTGAACATAATTGGGTGTTGGTTTCCAACCTACAATACTGTAAATGGTATCCATCACAAAGTAAGATGTTCCGTCTGCTTTGGTAACTTTAATCCTGTATCGGTTGCCGGGAAATGTAGGGCCGTTAAGAACTATGATGCCACCAAATGGGGCACCTGTAGGAACAGTTGAACCATTAAATGCAAAGAAAGAACCCGACTTTGTTAATCCCGATCCATCATCAACATGCGCAATATCAATTCCACCAATAATATTATACAATGCCATTACTTCACCCCGAACTATTTCGATACCAGGTTTAATTTGCACATGTGCATCAACACGGTTTCCGTAGAATTCTAATTTATTAGGATCTGTTGTAGATGGTGGAACATTCCATGAAAGCACGCTACGAACACGCACAACATTTGGTGATGCGCAAAGTTTGCGGTGATAAGTTGCATCAAGAGGCATGGCAACACTATAACACAAATGATCACCAGTCATTGCGATGTCATGAGCATTTAATTCAACGGTATTTAGATATTGCCATGAACATTCATCATTCCAATCAATCCAGAATGAAACATATTCTTTGCTTCCTGCACCGCATAAATCGGTAGCGTATCCGGCATTCTTTTTAATTTTTAAAGTTGCAACTAAGTTCTCGGTATTATAATCGAGACCTACACATTCCAATTCTTCATAGTCAACATTTGCTTTCGATGTATCAATTGGGAAAGGAAACTGAATGGCATCAATAATTTTACTTACATCTACTTTCAATCCATCTAACACAATCTTATTCATCAACGTTGTTTCTGATGAAGGATACTTGATCATGTTTTGAACCATCTTAAAAGCGAAACGTGATGCAGGTATTTTCAACTTATCATACTGTTTTGCCAACACAGAAAACTTTGGAGGAAGTGGTTGTGGATTTAACGCAACCATATCAAGTCCGGTAATATCAGCTAATTGCTTTGCCGATAAATGCGGTTGCAAGTTTGCCAGCTGGAAGTAATCTGACAAATCAAGATCATCAGGAAATACAAACTTAGAAAATGGTTTAAGTTGAACATCACAATCCATTACGCTTCCCCATACAGGTTTCCAGTTGGGCGAATTAGCCGGCGGATCACTGTTCCATGAAAGTATGGCTTTAAGGGTTGGCAGAAGAGGGCTCTCACATTTCGAATACTTCGAAGTTTTTTTCTTTAATGTTGCAACATACTTAATGGGAAAAATTGAATTGCCTTTGCAATCATTCGCGGCAGGAATGTCGTGAACATTAATTGCTACGCTGCCCTGATCAATAAATCCTAATCCATCATGAAAGTCGAGATAGAATCGCACATGCTCAAATGAACCGCCTGTGCATAGGTTACCTGAGTAACCGGTAGATTTCTTTATCGAAAATACTGCCTCCATGTTTGCAGTATCAGGGTTGTAACCCACGCAAGTAAGCTGCTCATAGGTTACATCAGATACTAGTTTGAAATTAGGTTTTAGTTTACTTCCGGGAATGTTTCCAAAATAATTTGGATTCTTCACCAGCAAACTTTTAAAGTTTGTTCGTTCCTTTTGAACAACAAACTCTTTACTTTTAATTGTTTGTTTCATGTTGATTAGTTTTTTTGCCTACTCTAATCCCTTTTCGGCTACCGGGTTGCTTACTTTTTTATCCACCTCATTCTTAGAAAAGGCGGATTTGGATTTTCAGCATGTTCCTTTAAATCTTAAATCACGAGATTGAATCATTAGAATAAAATATTATTATGTTGGCAGATGCCGGAAGAAAGTAATTCATAAACAAGGTTTTATTCACGAATAATATTTCAATTTTCATTTTCATTTAAACCAACAATTCAACCTCATGAATTTGCAAAGAGCGATCAGAAATTGTCGCAGCGTATTAAATTCCTATTTGAATGTACTTCACCAAATGGAAATTTCCGGTGTGAGTATTTGGTGGCTGAACACTTACTACCAAATCATCATAGTCAACTCCCACAACATTCCCGGTGGCAGTGGCAGTTTTTAACAAGCCAGCCATGTAGTTTGCTCTTTCAAGCATCAGGTCGCCGGTGTATTCGATCCTGAAATAATTTTTTTGTTCCTTCAATTGGAAGTAAACGATTTCTTTGGCAGCTTCCTGAGCTCTCCAAACTTGTCCTGTTGCTGATGCTTCAATTCTGTTATGCATAAAATTTAATTTTTATTTTTTTGCCTACTCTATTCCCTTTTCGGCTACCGGGTTGCTTACTCTATTATCTGCCGCAGCTATTGCGAAGGCAGATGAGGATTTTCAGCTTGCTCCGTATTTTATAAATTTCAATTACTAATAATTCAGTGTCCAGGTTGAATGTCCTTCGGCTGGGTCTGTACTTAATACTACATCCTGACCGAAGTAAAACCTGTCATTGCGCTCTTGCCAAACAGATGAATCAATAGTGCCAGGAATAAATTGAAGTTCACCGCTTACAACTGTGCTATCGATGTACACTTTTTCCCAAGCATCATTTCCTTGAGCAATTATTTTCACCTTCAAATGACCGCGAATTCCATTGGGGAAATCTTTTGTGTACGGAACAACGGTGCCTGATACTGAGACACCAAGACCATCAGGGTTTTTAAACTCCCAGTAGTATGTTGCCAGTGAATCCTTATCAATTCGTGGAGTATTACCGGGTTCCAGATATGCACGTTGAAGCAAATCGTTATCACGATAAATCTCGAGCATTACCGGTGAATTTGTACCGCTCCACCATGCATGGCCTGTTTGAACAGTCCAGAAAATCTTAGTTACTTTAGTTGACATATAGATTTATTTTTTTTGCCTACTCTATTCCCTTTTCGGCTACCGGGTTGCTTACTCTATTATCTGCCGTAGCTATTGCAAAGGCAGATGTGGATTTTCAGCTTATTCCATTTCAAAAAATTAATGGGTCAAAACTACTTTCACAACAAAGCCAAGTCAATCACATCTTGATGTGACAGAGACTGCATAAGAGAACTACTTCACATTTGTAAATTGTGAAATTCAATCCGCAGCATTTCGCTGCATCCACATTTGTTTGTAGCTTGCATCAACATATTGCTATGAAATTTAAACCAGCCCTTTCGTATCTGCTTTTATTGATGCTGATTTTTTCAGATGTTTCAGCACAGATCAATTTTTTCCACACAACACTCGACTCGATTATATTTTCAGAAGAAAGAGACGCATTACCGAGGCTTAAACAGACGCAATCAATTGCAACCAATGATTATGATCTCACTTACCTGCGGGCTGAGTGGAATATTGATCCTCGCATTTATTTTATAGCAGGCAAGGTCACTTACTATTTCATTGCACAAAATGATTTAACACAAATAACATTTGATTTATCAGATACCATGCATTCGCATCGCTATATTTTTCATGGCGTTACCATATTTGATCCCGCAAGACCTGGAGATAATACGGTTCAAATGAGTTTGAATACAACAATTACAAAAGGCTCTTTCGACAGCATCACAGTTTTTTTTGAAGGAGAACCTGCATCAACCGGTTTCGGAAGTTTTACGCAATCGAGTCATTTGGATGACAGCATCATTTATACTTTGAGTGAACCGTATGGCGCAAGTGATTGGTTCCCCTGCAAGAATACATTGACTGATAAAATGGATTCACTCGATATCATTATTCAAATGCCTGATCAATATCTGGCGGCGAGCAACGGAGTTCTGATTGAAAATTATTTGATTGATGATTCAACCAGAATCAATCATTGGCAAAGTCATTATCCTATTGCAACTTATCTGATTGGCATTTCGATCACCAACTATGTTTCAATTGAAGAAAAGGCCCCTTTATCAAGCGGTGATACAGTTGCTGTGCTTGAATATTTATATCCCGAAGATGTTGCTTACTATCAATCATCTGCTCCACAAATTATTCCCATGCTAAAATTATTTTCTGATTTGTTTGGCGACTATCCTTTCAAAAAAGAAAAGTATGGCCATGCACAATGGAACTTTGGCGGTGGGCAGGAACATCAAACAATGAGTTTCGTTTATTTTCCTAATATTTTCGAATTGATTGCACATGAACTCGGTCATCAATGGTTTGGCAATAAAATCACTTGCGGGTCGTGGCAGGACATTTGGCTCAATGAAGGATTTGCAACTTATCTGGCAGGTTTAACTTATGAAAACCTTGCACCTGATTATTGGCTTTCCTATAAATCAACAAACCTCAATCGCGCATTAAAAGATTCTGTTGGCTCGGTTTGGGTTGATGATACGTTAACTGTTTCAAGAATATTCAGCGGTTCACTCTCCTATTCAAAAGGGATGTATCTGCTCCACATGTTGCGTTGGAAATTGGGTGATGAAATTTTTTTCCAGGCAATTAAAAATTACATCAACGATCAGGGATTGTGTTACAACTTTGCACGAACCTCAGATTTAAAACAACATCTTCAAGATGCAAGCGGTGAGAATCTTGATGAATATTTTGATGATTGGTTTTATGGTAAAGGTTATCCTTCCTACCATATTTCATGGAGCAACAACGCTGATGGTACTATTTCTATTGAAGTAAATCAAACACAAAACAATGCTGCAGTTTCGTTTTTTGAAATGCCATTGCCAATAGAATTAAAAGATGCAACACACGATACCATAATCAGAATTGAGAATAACTATAACAATCAAAAATTTTTGATCGCACCTCTTTCATTTATACCAGATACTTTAAATTTTGATCCCGATCTTTGGATTGCATCCACCCGCAATTCAATTGAGTACAATCCCAATCTTTCAAGCGAATATGATTCTTTACAAAATATCACCATTAATTTATTTCCAAATCCGGCAACTGATGAAATCAATATTTCATATTACAGCAATGAACCAAAGCGGCACTTTTTGGTTTATGATGTTTGTGGAAGGCTGATAAAAGAAATTGATGCAGTTAGTTCGGGATTCTATAGTGGATTTACTCTTGATGTTTCAAACTTTGCTGCGGGTTTATATTTTCTGGAAATGAAAACTGATTCTGAAAATAAAATTCTGAAATTTGTTAAACGTTGATTTGATAACAATTCAATTTTAAAAAAATGAAAACCATGAAAAAAATTAGTCTGCTTTTAATTACTTCAGCATTGCTGATTTCATCTTGCCAAAACTCAGGTAAAAAATGCTGCGATACCGATTCGGCGAATTCAATGGCGGCTCTTGCATCTGACAAATCCTTTAAAGATGCGCATGAGGCACCTCTACCATTAAATATTAACGGGAAGGGGAAAATGGTTTCTTTTCCTTCACCCGATGGCAAAAATGGAACCGCCTATTTTATTTCATCAACAAACAAAACAAACAACTACCTTTTTGTTTTTCACGAATGGTGGGGCTTAAATGATTACATCAAACAAACTGCTGATAGCTACAGCGATTCATTAGGTGTTAATGTAATTGCCATTGATTTATACGATGGAAAAATTGCAACCAATTCAAGTGAAGCAGGCACATTGGTGCAGTCGAATGTAGCAGCAAGATCACAGGCAATTATAAAAGGCGCCTTGAATTATGCAGGTAAAGATGCAAAGGTTGCAACATTGGGTTGGTGTTTTGGCGGTGGGTGGTCAATGCAGGGCGCATTGCTTGCCGGCAAAAATGAAACAGGTTGCGTTATGTATTACGGAATGCCGGAAACTGATGTAACTAAATTAAAATCATTAAACAGCAATGTGCTTTTCATTTGGGCTAATAAAGATCAATGGATAAATGCCGATGTAAAAAACAGTTTTGTTTCAAACATGAAAACAGCAGGGAAAGAATTAACTGTAAAAGAATATTCTGCAGATCATGCTTTTGCAAATCCATCGAACCCGCATCATGAAAAGGATGCAACAGCCGATGCCCAAAAGATTACAATCGACTATCTGCGTAAAAGCTTTTCGCGTTAAAAGAATATTTATTAGGCAGCACAAGAATTATTTATGAAGTTTGCATCAATGAAAAAAGTATTTTTTCTTTTATCCCTTTTTATTTCATCTGCTACATTTTCACAAGACCTGCAAAATGTTTCTGTTGTGCAATTGAATGAAATACTCAATCAACAAAATGGAAAAATAAAGATCCTTAACCTTTGGGCTACGTGGTGTGGGCCATGTGTTAAAGAACTTCCATTGTTTATGCAGGCTAAAGAGGAATTGAAAAATGAGGCCCTCGAATTCATTTTTGTTTCATTAGACTTTCAATCTCAAACCAAAAGTGTTGAATCAAAAATAAAAGAAGTTAACCTAACAGGTACACTTTTACAATTGAATGAAAAAGGGAATCAATGGATTGATGAATTTGATAAAAACTGGGAAGGTGCCATTCCATATACCATGATAATTTTACCCGATGGAAAAAGAATTTACCATTATGATAATTTTGAAACTTTAAACGAATTTAAATTATTCTTAACCAATAACATTTCTAACTAAATCAAACATAAAAATGAAAACCATTCTCAAGCATTCTGCACTTATTCTATCTTCTGTTTTTATTCTCACCTCTTTCGCAACCGGTGGTTATAAAGTTGGCGATCAGGTAAAAGATTTTTCTATTAAAAATGTTAACGGCAAAATGGTTTCTCTTGCCGATTACACCACCGCAAAAGGATTTATTGTAGTGTTCACCTGCAATCATTGCCCTTACTCAAAAGCTTATGAGCAACGCATTATGGACCTCGACAAAAAGTACAGTTCTAAAGGATACCCTGTAATTGCCATCAGTTCAAATGATGTATCAGTAGTACCTGATGATTCTTATGATAACATGGCGAAACGTGCTAAGGAAAAAAAATATTCATTCCCCTATCTTTATGATGAATCACAAGCTGTTGCAAAACAATTTGGTGCAATGAAAACTCCACAAGTATTTGTAATAAGTAAAATTACCGGCGGAATGAAACTGGAGTATACGGGCGCTATTGATGATAATACAGAGGATGCTTCAGCAGCCAAAACTCATTTTGTTGAAGATGCAGTAAATGCGTTGCTAGCAGGCAAGAAAGTTTCTGTAACTGAATCCAAAGCAATCGGCTGTTCGATTAAATTCAAGAAATAAATTGCACTGATATTCTTTTAAAGAAGCCCGCTTAAATTGCGGGCTTCTTTCTTAAATCAATTTCAAGTAGGAAATGAAGACTGCAATACTGTTAGGTGCTACAGGATTAATTGGTAATGAATTGAGCCGGCGGATTCCTGATGATGCTCATTATGAAAAACTCATCGTACTGGTTAGAAGAAAAATCAGGTTGAAGCATCTGCATACACAAGTTCATGAAGTTAATTTTGATAAGCCTGAAACATTTGCTCACCTCATTCAAGGTGACGATCTTTTCTGTGCATTAGGAACTACTATGAAGATAGCAGGATCAAAAGAAAATTTCAGAAGTGTTGACTACGACCTTGTATTGCAAATCGCTGAGATTGCTTTAAAGAATAACATTAACAATTTTGTGATGGTATCTTCACTTGGCGCCAATGCATCCTCTTCAAATTTCTATTTAAAAACAAAAGGCGAAATTGAAAATGCACTGCTAAAACTGTCTTTTAAAAAAGTTATTATAGTACGGCCTTCTATTCTTGTGGGCAAAAGAAGTGATTTTAGGTTGGGTGAAAGACTTGGAATTTTAATGGCAAGAATAATAAGCCCGTTAATGTTCGGGCCTTTCAAAAAGTATAAACCCATTCATGCAAAAATGGTTGCCAAGGCCATGTTATTTTATGCAAACTACACCCCTAAGAAAAATATTTTTGAGTCGGATGAGTTGATGAAGCCGATTAAATAAAATTGAAAACACAAAATTCAAAATTCAAGAAAATCAAAAAACAAATAATCAAAAAATATCAACAAGTGAACTTGCTTTTGAAATTTCAAATTTGAACGTTTATTGAATTTTGAATTTTGAAAACATTTTAGAGTTTTCTTAACACCTCCCCCGTTCTGTAAACATCTTCAAATGAATTGTAAATCGGAACAGGTGCCATTCTGATAACACCTGCCCCGCCATCGGCGGGATTCGGTTCACGCCAGTCACATAAAATTCCTGCAGCAGTTAGCTGATTAAAAATTTCTTTTCCGCCATTCGTTGTCATCAATGAAAGCTGACATCCCCTTTCTTCTGCATTTTTTGGTGTAATTATTTTAAGTGCCCTTAAAGGATTTTTTGCATTGTATTCTTCAATAATAAATTCAAGAAACCCGGTGAGCAATTCACTTTTCTTTCTCAGGTTTTCTATTCCGGCTTCTTCAAATAATTCCAATGATGCGCGATGAATTGCCATGTTGAACACCGGCGCATTGCTCACCTGCCATCCCGCAGCACCGGGTTGCGGAACAAATCCTTTCTTCATTTCAAATCTTGTTGCTTCTTCATTTCCCCACCAACCTGCAAAACGTGGTAACGAAAAATTGTTTGCATGTTTCTCATGTATAAAAATTCCGCCCACTCCACCTGCACCACTGTTGAGATATTTGTAAGTGCACCAGCAAGCGAAGTCAACATTGCAATCATGCAATTTCACAGGAACATTTCCTGCAGCATGCGCCAGATCGAAACCAACAAAAGCACTAGCCCTATGTCCCGCCTCTGTAATTTCTTTTATATCATACAACTGACCGCTCAAATAATTTACACCTCCGAAAATAATTGTTGCAAGCTCATCTTTGTTTTCATCAATGGCTTTTAAAATATCTTCTGTTCGCAAAGTGTATTCACCTTCGCGTGGTTTTATTTCAATGATTGCATCCGATGGATTGTAACCATGAAATCGCACTTGCGTTTCAATTGCATATTGATCTGAAGGAAATGCATTTGCCTCCATCATTATTTTATATCGCTCTTTTGTTGGTTGGTAAAATGAAACCAATAACAAATGAAGATTAGCTGTGAGCGAACCCATTGCAACTACTTCTTCTTTTTTTGCGCCAACGATTTTTGCCAATGCTTCTCTATGAAAATGATGATAATAAAACCAGGGATTTTTTGCATCAAAGTGTGCTTCAACTCCATAGTTTTCCCAGTCAACAAATTCCTGCTCCACATATTGCCTTGCAGATTTCGGCAACAAGCCGAGTGAATTGCCGGTGAGGTAAATCACTTCTTTACCATTCACTTTTGGAAAAAGAAATTGTGATCTGAATTTTTTAAGCGGATCATTTGCATCCAATGATTGAGCAAATGAAAGTGAGTTGGTGTATTGCATGTTGACTTTAAAAAATCAAATATAAGGTGAGGGCTTTTTGTAAATAAAAAAATGACATCTCTTGATGAAATGTCATTTCCAAAATTGATCAATCACAAAGAAATATCAACTCAACTTCTTCGGCGGCATCATAACACTGCCACATTTTTTACAGGTGCGCAAATCTTCTGAAGCATAAAATGCATCCATCACCACTGGCAGATCTTTTACGATATCATTCACTGCAATTTTTGTTTCATGCAATTGGTTGCCGCAATTCTCACAGTACCATTGAAAGCCGTCTTCTTTACCAGGGCGATAAACTTCCATTACCAATCCAACTGTATTTGGCCCTCGGCGTGGTGAGTGGGGAGTGCGCGGTGGTAATAAAAAGATCTCGCCTTCTTTAATCGGTATGTCAACGAACTTTCCGTCTTCAATAATTTTAACTTCCACATCACCTTCGAGTTGAAAATAAAATTCTTCTGTTTCATTGTAGTGATAATCTTTGCGTGAGTTGGGTCCGCCAACTACCATCACTATAAAATTATCATTGCCTTTATAAACCTGCATGTTGCCAACAGGTGGTTTTAACTTGTCGCGGTTTTCATCAATCCAATTTTTAAAAGAGAATGCTCTGGTTATCATGTTTGAGGTTTGAGTTGTGAGTTGTTAGTTGTCGGTTGTCAGTTGTTGGTTGTCAGTTGTTGGTTGTCAATTTCTTATTTTCACTATTCACTATTCACTATTGACCATTCACATTTCACCATTTCATTTCAATTTAGAAAAGTAAATTTAAGAATCTTCTTTGTATCAAGTAGCTTGTATCAATTACTTTTGAAAAATGAACTTCGACTTAACAAATAAAAACGCATTGGTTTGCGGCAGCAGCAAAGGAATAGGTAAAGCGGTTGCGATTGCTTTGGCAGAAGCCGGCGCAAACATTACACTCACCGCACGCAATGAGGATTCTTTACTTCAAACAATTAAAGAACTCGATTCATCAAAAGGTCAACAGCATGATTTTGTGATTGCAGATTTCTCAAAGCCCGATGAGTTGAAAGAATTAATTCAGCATCAGCTTCGTGAAACAACTTATCACATTTTGGTTAACAACACAGGCGGGCCACCGGCAGGTAATATTGCAGATGCTACAGTTGAACAATTTCAAAATGCATTTGCAAATCATCTTATCTGCAATCACATACTTGCAACTTTATTAATTCCGGGAATGAAGAAGAGTGGTTATGGAAGAATCATCAACATGATTTCTACTTCGGTAAAAATTCCATTGAAGGGATTGGGTGTTTCAAATACCATTCGCGGTGCAGTTGCAAACTGGTCGAAGACATTAGCAAATGAATTGGCGCCATTTGGAATAACAGTGAATAATATTTTACCCGGCGCAACAAATACTGATCGCTTACAGGAAATTATAAAAGCGAAAGCATTAAAAACAGGAAAGCGGATTGAAGAAGTTGAAAGAGAAATGATAGAAGAAATTCCTATGCAAAGATTTGGTGATGCCATGGAAGTTGCTGCAGCGGTTATTTTTCTTGCATCGCCTGCGGCGAGTTATGTTACTGGAATAAATATTCCGGTGGATGGCGGAAGAACCGGAACCCTTTAATTCCTATCTATAGAAGAAATAATTAACCACAGAGTGCACAGAGTGCACAGAGAAAACACTAGCCATCTCAGCAAAACATACTCATGCATTTGTGGGAAACAATGACTACTTAAGTAAAACCTTTTCCGAAAAGCAAAGAACAATCCTCAAAAACAAATTCTATGACTCCACAAGAATTTAAAGAACTCTACACACGCGAACTCGATAACTTAAACAAAGAAATTTCTTCCTATACAGATGAAAGTAAACTTTGGATTTTAGCAGGAGAAATAAAGAACACTCCGGGTAATTTAACTCTGCATCTTATTGGAAATGTAAATCACTTCATTGGTGCATTGCTTGGCAATACAGGTTATGTTAGAAGCCGTGAAGAAGAATTCGGTGCACACCATATTGCGAAGGAAAAAATACTCGCTGACATAACTGCTTCAAAAGCAATGATTGAAAATGTGATGAACAATCTTCCGCAATCTGAATTACAAAAAGAATTTCCTGTTCAAATATTTGGTGTGCACACTACTGAATATATGCTCACTTACTTTCTCGGTCACTTCATGTATCATCTGGGGCAAATCAATTATCACAGGAGATTGATTTAAAATTTATTTTCTATCTCAGCCGCATCTCACTTTCCGCTGACTTTTCGTGTTCGATTTTATTACGCCGAGTCCCGCTTCCAGAGAAGGCTTCGGGAGATTATTTTATTTTATGCGCTTCCATATCTATCTCAATCAATTGCCCTTCTACTGCCAGTCCTTTTACTTCAAGCCAGGTGCCTGTTGGAAATTGTTTTTTATAAATAGAATTACGGAAGCCTGATACTTTGATAAAGTCAGCCATATTGGTTGTATAAATATTTTCAGCTACTACATCGTCAAAAGTGTAACCATAGTGTTGTAATATTTTTTCTAAATCGCCATAGCAGTTTTTCATCTGTTGCTCCATATTACCGGGAGCTACAATAACGCCTGAATCATTCATACTCACTGCTCCTGATATTTTAAGGTCGTCACCAATTTTTACAGCATGTGAATAGCCATAATCTTTTTCAAGTTTTGGCCGTAGGTTAAAATATTCAGGTATGTCAGATTGTGTTGCTTTTATTTCCTTGTCTGATGTTGCGTTGGATGTGGGAGCGTTGTTACAACTATTTAGAATGGATAAGCCAATTAAAAGGCTTGAAGTAAAAAAAGAAATCTTTGTCATTGTTAGTGTTTGTTTTGGTGATTTAATGTTTAATGCACTTTAAGCATGTGCGTTGATGGCTTGTGCTCAACAATAATACAGCACAAGTCTGGCTCTGCTTTTTGACCTCGCTAAGACTTGCGCCAGCAGGGAGGTAACAAAAAATTTGCGCCG
>JBKJNS010000432.1:0-6990 GCA_046593455.1 Chitinophagales bacterium
CTCCTGATCAAATAAAATCGATCAACGATA
The DNA here is from genome assembly GCA_046593455.1 of Chitinophagales bacterium. Classification (GTDB taxonomy): domain Bacteria; phylum Bacteroidota; class Bacteroidia; order Chitinophagales; family UBA10324; genus JAJAYG01. The sequence goes on from JBKJNS010000432.1 coordinate 31, forward strand.
TTAAGCGTGATATGGAAAAGGAATTTCCAATGGATCGTTTGATTTGTGGTGATGTGGGATTTGGAAAAACTGAAGTGGCTATTCGTGCTGCATTTAAAGCTGTTGCCGATGGTAAACAAGTTGCGGTGCTGGTACCAACCACCATTCTTGCCATGCAGCATTATAAAACATTTAGTGATCGGCTCGCTGAATTTCCCTGCACCATTGACTACATCAATCGCTTCAAATCTTCTAAACAACAAAAGGAAGTATTCGAAAAATTGATTGATGGTAAAATTGACATCATCATAGGCACTTCTTCTTTGATGGGAGAAAAAGTAAAATTTAAAAATCTTGGTTTACTCATTATTGATGAAGAACAGAAGTTTGGTGTGGGAGCAAAAGAAAAATTGCGCTCACTAAAAGCAAACGTTGACACGCTTACACTCACTGCAACACCAATTCCTCGCACGCTGCAATTCTCACTTATGGGTGCGCGCGATCTTTCCATCATCAACACTGCGCCGCCAAACCGGCAGCCGATTGATACAGAGGTTTTAGTTTTTGATCCCGATAAAATTAAAGAAGCAATTGAATTTGAAGTCAATCGCGGTGGTCAGGTTTTTTTTATTCATAACAGAGTAAAAGACATTGGCGAAGTTGCAGGAATGATCAAACAATTGTGTCCCGAAATTGACATCACTGTTGCACACGGTCAACTCGAAGGGCACATACTAGAAGAAAAAATGCTTGCATTTATAGAGCGCAAATATGATGTGCTGGTGTGTACCAATATTGTTGAGAGCGGGCTCGATATACCTAATGCAAATACCATCATCATCAACGATGCAAATAATTTTGGGTTGAGTGATCTGCATCAGTTAAGAGGAAGAGTTGGGCGATCTAACAAAATAGCTTTCTGCTATTTGGTTTCGCCGCCGTTTTCAGTACTCACCTCTGAAGCAAGAAAAAGATTAAAGACCATTGAAGAATTTGCCGACCTCGGAAGCGGGTTTCAAATTGCCATGCGCGACATGGACATTCGGGGCGCAGGAAATATTTTGGGTGGTGAGCAAAGCGGATTTATTGCCGATATTGGTTTTGATACTTATCACAAAATTTTGGATGAAGCCATTCGGGAATTAAAAGAAACCGATTATAAAGATTTGTTTGAAGAAGAAGTAACCGGTGAGAAAAAATTTGTGCGCGAATGCACCATTGATTCTGATGTGCAGATGCTGATACCCGATCATTATGTTTCAAATATCAATGAGCGATTGGCATTGTACACAGAGCTTGACAACATTGAAGATGAAGCAGGGCTTAAATCTTTTGAAGAAAAATTACTCGATCGCTTTGGACCTGTTCCCCGAGAAGTAAAAGAATTATTTGATGGGGTATTGTTGCGCAAGATTGCCAAGCATCTTGGTTTCGAAAGATTGCAGCAGCGAAGAGGAACGTTGAAATGTTACACCATTGAAAATCCCGAATCGCTTTATTACGATTCCGAAATTTTTACACAAGTGCTCGGCTTTGTTTCAAAATATCCATCACGTTGCAACATGCGGCAAATGGAAAGAACAATCATGATACAGATCAAAGAGGTGAATTCAATGCGCGAAGCAAAAGAAGTGTTGAAGAAGATTGCTGTGTAAATTTTTTTCGTTGCCATACTTTCTTTCCCTAAATTTCTGCCGCAAATTTTTTTGAATGAAAAAATTCTTTCACCGCTTTACCGAATACCAATATAAAACTTCGCGCATTGAAGCATTCAGCGATGGGGTTTTTGCAATCGTGATCACGTTGTTGATATTAGAAATACATGTTCCAAAAATTTCGCATAATACTACAGCCGCACAAAGCTTTGCTGCGTTCTGGAATTTGCGCCCGCAAATTTTTAGCTGGCTCATAAGTTTTTTTATTTGTGGAGTAGGTTGGATACAGCATCACAACATTTTGCACATGGCGCGCAAATGTGATCTCGGAATTTTGTGCATCAATCTTTTGGTGCTCATGGGTTTTTGTTTTCTTCCTTTCGCTGCCGCATTTATGGGTGAAAATCCGGCCGACCCGTTTACACTTTCGTTGTTTGGAGTGGTAATGTTTATTGCATCACTTTTTCTTTGCCTGCTTTATTATTACATCGCAAAATTTCATTTGCGCACTGAAGTATATGATCAGCTTTCAGTTTTAAAAAATGTGCGTAAAGCATTTTTTGCTGCTCCATGCTTTTACATCATTGCCATTCTTTCATCGTGGATTCATATAAACATTGCTTATGTGCTTTATGCAATTGTTCCGCTGTTGTTTGTGTTTCCTTTAGATAGGGAAAAGAAAAATGTAGATGTTTCTTAGTGATACAGTGGCGATTTTAAACATTAGCAGTTTAAATACTTAATGTATTATTTCATGAAGTCATTCAGAAGGAAACTTCTTTACACGCTGGCAGAAGTGAATCACTTTTCTTAAAGTACCCTTTGCCTGATGTTGAAGAAGTTTCTTTCTGAATGACTGCCGCCGTTTTTATTTATGCGCATGGTAAAATAATTTTCTTCCATTCCTTAAAAAAAACCCAATCCTTAAATCGGGATTGGGTTTTCTAATTTGAATCAAAAGTTGTTTTACTTAACACCAGCAGTTGAATCAGCCGCTGCCGCCGCATCCATCATTGCCTTTTGTGCTTCCATTGCAGTGGCCGATTCTGTTTCACACAATTCTTTAAGATAACCTAAACCTTCATCAAAATCTTTACCTACCGAAGCCTCCATATCCATAAACAAACCCATAACATTCCATGGGCGCGGCATTTCAGATTTTAATTCCCAGGTAACTTTTGTGCCATTGGGATCTTCTGCAACATCGAATGATGCATTGGCTGTTGATTCAAATGGTTTAAGAAAATTTATGGTGCTTTCAATTCTGCTATCATCGAGTTTAGTAATTGTTTGATTGCCTTCACCAACTTTATCATTTCCTTTCCAGCTTGATTTTGAACCAACGGCTCCATCGGTTCCTTCACTGGTTAATTGCAAGTTAGGATCGCGCCTGTTCCATGGCGACCATTTATTCATTACACTGAAATGACTGATGTTGTTGTAGACTAACGTTTTTGGGGCATTGATAATGATGCTTCTTGATACGTCCATCTTTGTTGGTGCTACAAGCGAAAGCAGGCCAATCAAAACGACAACAACTACGACAATGCCGAGTAAAATTTTCAAAATTTTCATGGGAGTGTGTTTTAGTGAATCGGAAAGATAAAAAGTTTTCAGGAAATGAATATTTATTTAAATAAAAAAACCGAACTGCTTACACAGATCGGTTGAAATATTTTGAGTGATAATTAATCAAATTGCTTCGGCAACTACCTCCTGCACTTCGGGCACCATTCTCTTGAGCAATCCTTCGATGCCTGCTTTTAATGTGATCATTGAAGAAGGGCAGCCGCTACACGAACCTTGTAACATCAATTCAACTTTTCCATCTTTAAATGATTTGAACTGAATAGCGCCACCATCCATTTCAACGGCCGGCTTTACATAGTTATCGAGCATCTCTTTAATTTTTGTAACCACTTCTTCTTCGGTATGCTGCTCAGCATGGTGGTTTGGTTTATAGTCAGCCGAAATAATTTCTTTTCCTTCTTCTAAATAATTTTTTACAAAATCTCTCAGCGTTGATGACACTTCAGTCCAATCGGTTTCAGGTGTTTTGGTAACCGTTACAAAGTTGTTCATAATGAACACGCCTTTTACAAACGGAAATCCAAAAAGCTCAGTTGCCAGTGCAGAAACTTTTGCCGATTGCTCATCTGCAAAATCGGCGGAGTTGTTTGCAAACAGATTGATATCGGCTACAAACTTCATTGTTTCGGGGTTGGGAGTCATCTCGGTGTAAACATCAACTACTTTATTTTTTACGGTGGTTTCCATTCTTAAAAGTTAAGGTGAGCAAAGATAACCATTAATGCATGAATAAGGTTCGCTGGCAGGAAGCACAAAAAAACCTGCAATGCGATTTTGTTTTTATTTTACTTCCGTGAAAAAAAGAAGCAGACGCAATTTCCGCAAGCCGCAGTCGCTGAAAAAAAGTGATCAACCCCCCGGCAAATTAATTTACATAGGTGACGAAAATCAAGAGCCTGTTAAAATCCATGTGATAGATTACAGCGAAAAGTCCATTGAGGAAAAAATTTTTTCGAATGTCGAAGATTGTTTCCGGTATAAGGAAACACGTACGAACACCTGGATCAACATAACAGGAATTCATCAGCCCGATATTATTGAGAAAGTTGGAAGACACTTTGGAATTTCAACACTTGTACTCGAAGATGTAGTGAATACTAACAGCCGCCCCAAAGTTGATGATGATAAAAATTACCTTTTCATTATCTTAAAGATGATTGATTTTGATGAAGCGAAGCAAAGTATAAATTCAGAACAGGTGAGTTTGGTTCTCGGAAACAACTATGTGATTTCTTTTCAGGAAAATGAAAAAGATTTGTTTGACAAGATAAGAGAGCGGCTGCGTTTGAATACGACAAGATTAAGATCGAACGGAACTGATTATCTTGCTTATAGCATAATGGACAAGATAATTGACAACTACTTTTTCATTATCGAAAAAATGGGCGACTTGCTGGAAGATTTGGAAGAAGAGGTAAGTCAAAATCCACGCAATGATTTTATTCAACGGCTCAATGAACTTAAGCAATCAAATATTTATCTGCGTAAGTCAGTGTGGCCGTTGAGAGAAGTGGTTAACTTTTTACTCAGAGGAGAATCTAAGCAAATAAAAACAGAAACATTACCCTACTTCCGTGATTTGTATGACCATACCGTGCAGGTAATTGACACCATTGAAACTTACCGCGACCTTCTTGGTGATATTATGGAAGTTTATCTCTCATCAATTAGTTTGAGAATGAATGAGGTGATGAAGGTGTTAACCGTGATCTCGACCATTTTTATGCCCCTCACTTTTATTGTTGGAGTGTATGGAATGAATTTCACTTTTATGCCCGAACTTAACTGGCGCTATGGATATTTTATGTTGGTTGGGATTTTGATTTTAGTTGCCGCCTCCATGGTTTATTATTTCAGAAGGAAAAAATGGTTTTAGAATATTTTCTCTCAAAAATTATTTCTCAAAGAATTTTTTTACTGCTGCATAAACAATAGCCGATTCATATCCTTTGCTGATGAGATAAGAGGAGAGTTTTTGTTTTCTCGTAAATAGATTCGTGTCTTTTAAGGTGGCAGCTTTTTTCTCCAGCAATTTCATCATTGCAATTTTGTAAGCATTCTCATCAATATCTTTTATTGATTGCTTGATGTTGTATGATGAAACTCCTTTTGCTTTCAGGTGCTGTTCAATTTTTTTCTTTCCCCAACTCTTCATTCTGAATTTACCACCGGCAAACGCATTGGAAAACCGCTCTTCATTTAAGAAATTTTCTTCGATCAATTTTACCAAAATATTTTCAAGATCATTGCCCCGCAAACCATGCTCAAGTAATTGAGTTCTTACTTCTGAGTGGCTGCGCTCCTGATAGGCACAATATTTTTTCATGCGCTCGAAAGCTTGCAGCGGCGTTAAGAATTTTTTCTTTCCTTCAGAAAACATTCAACGAAGTTAGTAATGAAAAAAAAATTATAAGCGATTAAGTTGCTTAGATTAATTAACGATCAGCAATTTGGTAATGCAGGTAACAGTGGCATCGGTATTGGCAGCCCATACAAGGTAAACACCTGTTGCGGCTCTTTCGCCATTGTAATTTTTACCATCCCAAACTGCCTGGCCACCCAATGCTTTGGTGCGATAAATCAAATGCCCTGTTGCATCAGTAATTTTTATATCGGCATCATCTACAACGCCGCTAATAGCAATTGTGCCAGTGTAATTTTCACGAACGGGATTTGGATAAACTGTTGGCCCGCAAGATGATGCTGAACCGGTGGTTGCATCGCCTTTATAAATAATGATTCCGTTTTCAACTCCAATGTAAACTTCGCCTGTGTTTTCATCAATGTCAAGTGCATTTACAAAGTTGGAGGTAAGCGGGCTGTTATCAAATGTAAATTGTTGAAGGAGCTCAGTTCCATCGGCTGAGAAAAGCCACACTCCATTATCGGTTGCAATCCATTTTCTGTTTGCACCATCAACTACAATTCGCTTCACATTCTCTGTTGCAAGCAGGTAACCATTGTAGCCGCCACTGTTAACAATGATCTGTTGTGCCTCACAACCAAAATCTGAAAAAACATCACCGGGACAATAGAACACCGCAACTCCGCTACCGGTGCCAACCCAAATAGTACCGTCTTTATCTGTTGCTACACAATTGACTTCAAGAGATGGCAGGTTTCCGCTGCCGGGAACATTGATTAGTTTTTTCCACTTGTCATCAGAGGTAATCTCCAGTGATTCCCCATAATTAAAAACCATTAAACCTTGCCGCGGAATTACAAACCATGTTTGATCATAATTATCAAAAGTCATGTTGGTAATCCAACCTTGCTCAAGCGTAAATGAAGGAAGAAAATCGAGCCATGTGCCATCATCTTTCATTACACAAACCGGAACCAGTGCACCAATATTTGAAACCCACATATTGTTGTAACGATCAAATGCGATATCTGCTGCTTTTACTCTTAGAATGTCGCCATTAACTCCGCTCAGGCTGCTGTTATCTGCATCCCATTGATTGGTAATTCCTAATACATCATCAAATTCTACAATTCCTCTCCACATGCTTCCGAAATAGGTTCGGTTGTTTTTATAATTTACAGTTGCACATACAATGTCAAAACTGTCTCTTAGAATTGGAGTGTTGTAATAATTATAATTGTCCCACTCGCCATCAATGCGGGTAAAGAAGCCATCGGAATTAAAAATGAAACCATAAGATGCATTCCATCCGCCGGTAGCTACATAAAGATTGTGTGTGTTCTTGTTTACTGCCAAGTCAAAAACATTTGA
>JBKJNS010000433.1:0-8011 GCA_046593455.1 Chitinophagales bacterium
CCAATCAAAAAGATAAGCTGAATGTTCCTTCACTAACTTCAGGGTTTTATTTTTTGGAAATGAAAAGTGAACCAGGAACTGTGGTTAAGAAATTTGTTAAGGCAGAATAATTTGTCTGGAATATTAAAGTGAAACAGTTATAAAGATAATTTCTGCCAATTGTCGTAAATCTACCGACAAGTTGCTATATTTGCAGGCAAAGAACTTTTTTATGGAAGAAAACAATGTGCTTAATGAAGCTGCAATCACTTACTACGCCTCGAATAATAAAGATGCGTTGTTTCTTTTCAATGCTGTAAAGCATGGAATCAAATATTCTCTTTTCAACACACTTGCTCTCAAAAGCCCATTCACAATTAATGAGTGGACGAGCTTTCTTCACTTATCTGAACGCACGATGCAGCGATATAAAAAAGAAAAAACAACTTTTGATCCTGTTACTTCCGAAAAAATTTTGGAGATCACCTTGCTTTATAAATTAGGCATTGAAGTTTTTGGCACCAATGAAAAGTTTGCTGCATGGCTTGATAGAAAAAATGCATCCATAGGGAACAGAAAGCCAAAAGAGCTTCTAGAAAATTCTTTCGGTATTGATTTTTTAAAAGATGAATTGTTACGCATTGAACAAGGTGTGCTTGCATGATCGTTTATCGGCTTACCAAATCAAAATACAAGGATGACCATTCGGGAAAAGGAGCCGCAAAAAGCGGCGGACGGTGGAACAGTAAAGGCAATTATGTTATTTACACCAGCGATTCTCGCGCACTCTGCACGGCAGAAATTGCTGTTCACACGGGTTTAGGAAATGTACCTGATAGTTATGTGTTGGTTACCATAGAATTCACCGACACTATAGCAGTAAAAGAAATTACATTAAAAGAATTGCCTGCAGATTGGAAATCATTTCCGCACTCCGGTTCAACTCAAAAAATCGGCGATCAGTTTATTTTAGAAAATAAGTTTCTGGTGCTTAAAGTACCATCCGTAGTTGTGCAGGGAGATTTTAATTTTCTGCTTAATCCTAATCACAAAGATTTTAAGAAAGTAAGATTGATAAAAACAGAGCCATTTGAATTTGATGAAAGATTATTTGTAAGATAAATAAAAGAAACTTCGTTGCTCTTGTAACCAAATTGAAGTTGTTTCACTAATTTTGATAAGGATAAAAAAATAAAATCATGGAATATTTACTGAGTGTAAAAGAAGACCGCAGAGGAAAGGCGTTAATCAATCATTTGCGCTCATTGGATTTTGTCGAACTCAATCAAAGCGAGCCCGAGATAGATGTTGCAGAATTTAAAAAAATGATTAAGAAGGCAGAACGTTCAAAATCCATGACACTCGATGAAGTAAAAAAAAGAGTTGCTGAATGGGCAAAGAAAAAAAACTCGTAATACGCGAATCGGCTTATGAGGATTTGAACTCTCAGTTGAATTACTTCAACATTAATTATTCTTTTGAATATGCACTACGTTTTGCTAATGAATTTATAGAAGAAACAGAAAAGATTTACATTGATTACAACAGTTTTCCTGAGTGCCAATATCTACGAACAAAGAGCAGGATATACCGAGTTTTAGTTTGGGGAAATTACTGGATCATCTACAAAATAAGATCAGAGTCAATTGAAGTGCTGAGTTTATTTCATACCAAACGAAATCCTGCAAATTTGAATCGACTAAGAAGATTGAAGCAACTTTAGAAAAGAAGTTTGAGAATTACATATGAGCAATTCTATTCGGGTGTTTCTTCTTTTCTTTTTGATGTGCAGTTACAATTTTTATGAGTGAAAACATTGAGATTGGTTTAAACCCACGCCTGCGATTTTCTCTGCTGATTTTGAAAATTATATTCCAGTGATGAAACAAATCTTTGTAAGCTTTAAAGATGCTCATGTGCGGATCATAAATATGCGCGGGCTCACTGTTTACACCATTCACTTCTACTACTTTAAAATTCCCTTTCAGCATTTCTTCATACGATGGTGTTCGCAAATCAAATCGCCCGAAATACCACTCATGCAAAGTGCTGCTTGCTTCATCAAATGTTTTAATTAATTGCGGAGTGATCAAATTATTTGCATTCAAAAATGTTGTGCCGCGATTGTGATTCCCAATTTCTTCAAGTACTTTTTTATTTCCTTCCTCCAAAACAAAATTCAATTCATCGGCAAATTTTAATTTCAATCTTGGCAGGTGATAAAGACAGCGGTCACTTTGCAGAAACAATTCAAGCAGTGGAGATTTTCCATCTCCTGTAACAGTTAAAAATTCACGCTTCATCAGCGAACTGATGGTGCCCGATTTTTTTGATGGCATTCTGTAATACATTACACCATATTCCTCTGTGAAGTCAATGTATTCCTGTAAGATCATTTTGAAAGGAGCATCTTTCAAATAATTTTTTATTGCTTCTTCATTCAAAATTTTTTCCACCTTCCAGCCACGCTCTCCTTCATCGGGTTTTAAAATGATGGGGAATGAAATACCAGAAGATCTCATTGCATTAGTTACTTCAATTCTAGAAGCAACATGATCAAACAAAAATGATTTGGGAAGATAACGCTCATTCAATTGTTTTAGAATTTCAAACTTCGAATAGGTTGCGAAGCCTCCTAACTTCATTCCCGGATTTACCAATGTGAAATAAGAAAGTGTACGCGATCTTATTGCATGAATAATGATGAGCACATCAACAGGAATGTAAAAAATTCTGAAAGGCCAGAATTCCCACTTCAGCCACTTAGGAATGTGTTTTGGGTTCATGAGAGCGGAAAAATACTCAATGAATCAACTGTAACTCCAGCATTTCAAGAGGGAGTTGTTTTCGAACCAAATCTTTGTAATGCATTTGCAACCCTGTTGAAGTTGAATGCACTGCAGTTACACTCAAAGTTGAAACAACATCCACTCTCTCAGGCGGAAGTACCCACTCTTCATAGAGAAATTTTTGATGAATAGAAATCATTTGATCAGTAGAAATATCTTTTTCTTCTTCCAATAATTTTTCAAATACTATTTTTTTTTCTGCTGTAATTGTTTCATTATATAATGTGACTGATGACCACAGATAAAATTTCTGTCCATCCAGCTTTTTGAAATGCTTTTCATTTCCATCCCACCGCAATTCATTCAACTCCAATTCATTTCCCCTATGCACCATTACCATGGTGAATGGTTCAATATTTTGCAAATCGTATTCAGCATCAAATGTTTCAGGGTTTCCTGTTTCAAAATAATCCATCACAACCAACCCACGGCTTTTGCGATAGTTTGAAAGATGTTTATGTTTTATAAAAGCTCCATTCAGTAAACAAATAAAATCTCCTCTATCACTTGCAGCAATCCATGTTCCGCTGGCAAGGGGATCAACCGGCGCAGCGATCTCACACTTTTCTTTAGAGATTATTTTTGGAAAGGAAGCTAGTCCGCGAGCAACCCTTTCATCACGATTGCTGGTGAGAATAAATTCATTGTTAGCGATGGGAACAAAACTTACGGTACACATCTATGATTTCGGAGGGTGGATTTCTGATTTTGGATTTGTACGGACACCGAAAATATTTTGAATTATTGTGCTGTTTGCTGATAACGCAAAGTAGATGGTGCAACACCAAATTCAGCAGGAACAATTAAATCTGAATAAGTTTGTCTAATACCCATCTTCATAATTGCCATGTGGTGTATTGCATGTTCAACTGCATAATGAAATTCGCGGAAGAGTGAGGTAATCATTACAGCATTTGATGAAGAATCATCGGGTCCCAGATCACCAATGAGTATAAGCTTTTTCTCATTGTCTATTTCACTTAAGGCTTCACGCAAATCAGCTAACAGTTCTTTTGCAAAGTCACGGTTTGTTTCAATGCGCACATCACGCAGGCGGTTATCGTAACAGATGGTATCAGTTTGATCGGCTAATGAAACACATTGAAAGAATTCAATGATGTGGCGATAGTGTTTTCCAACCGATGCACCTGAAAAAATTTCAAGCGTTTGAGCATACTGGTCATCACTCAAACAATCAAGTAAGTCAGTAAGCTGATCAAAAATGTAATGGGTGTTAGTTTTAACGAGCATCGAAGTTATTGGTGGGTGTTCGTATTAAAGTGCGCAAGATACAAATTTTGGTTACTTGGCAATGATGCCATGAGAGGACTTCTTTTTAACACAGAGAACACAGTGAAAAAATTCACGGAGTTCAAAGAGCAATAACTCTGTGAAAAAATCTCCGTGCGCTCTGTGGCTAAATTTTTCTTAACGAATTATAAGTCAAGAATTATGCGAATGTTTTCCTTTAATTGCTGACATAATTCTGCATTCAGTTTCCCTAACCACAGTTTAAATCTCCGGTTATCAATTGAGCGCATTTGATCCACCATAATGTCACAATCCTTTTCAAGTTTTGCTACACCTTTTTTAAGATGAACCCTTAGAATATTTGCCTCTCTATTTACATTGGTAGTTAGTGGGCAGATGAGTGAGGAAGGGTGAAATGGATTCAGCAAATCTGTTTGGATTACAACAACGGGCCGAACTTTGCCCGCCTCAGTTCCAAATCTCGGATTCAGGTCGGCAGTCCATATTTCATATTGTTTAATTATCATCTTAGATTCGTTCGAGTTCCTTCAAAATTTTCATCGACTCTTCACGAACTACCTTCGATTCCTTTTCAAGTTGTTTTGCTAACAATGTGCGACTGTGAAGACCGTTATAAAAGTGGACTGCTTCATTGATGTACCGATTGCGATTCTTACGAATTCGGTGAAGTACTTTTTCAGTTTCATTAAAAACATGATCATCCATTTTTAAAGAAAGACTTTTCATATAAATTAGCTTTGCTCAAAGGTATATACTTGGGGATATGCTTACACTCTTAACCTCTAATAAGATTTAACACAGCGTGAACTGAGAAAAAATTCACGGAGTTCACAGCGCAATAGCTCCGTGAAAAAAACTCCGTACGCTCTGTGGTTAGTTTTATTTAAAATAGAAATCATCTCTCAATTTTCATCGCCTTGTAAATCGCCTCCTGAATTTTAGTTCTGGTGCCAAGTGAATTCAGCTTTGAATTTTCATCATCGGGGAATGTTCTGTTGGAAAGAAAAATATAAACAAGATTGTATTCGGGATCAACCCAAACGCACGTTCCGGTAAATCCCTGGTGCCCGAATGTTTGAGTGGATGCATTGTTGCAACAAGGTGATGCTTTATCTGCTATCGGTTCTTGTTTATCGAAACCTAAACCTCTGCGGCTGTACGTACTGTATTGTGAGGTGAACTTTTTTACTGTGGCAGAATCGAAAAATTTATATCCGCCATAAGTTCCATTATCCAACAACATTGTCATTAAAGTTCCAAGATCATTTGCATTGGAAAAAATTCCTGCATGGCCGGCAATACCGCCGATCATAGCAGCACCCTGATCGTGCACAGTTCCCTGAATTTTTTCTTTCCTGAAATAATAATCATAGTTAGATGGAACAATATCTTCCAGTGGAAAAAAACGGAGCGGATTGAAACTCATTGTTGCCAAACCCAATGGTGCATAGAAATTCTCATAGACAAACTGATCCAACTGCTTGCCCGAAATTTTTTCTGCAATTCTTTTCAGGAAATAAAAATCAAGATCACTGTAAACATATTTTCCTCTCGCTGTTACCGGAGAATCTTTGATTCGTTTCCACATGGTATCCATGTAATTGCGGTTCATAAAAAGTTGCGGCGTTACTTCAACAGAAAACTGTTTACTCTGCACCCGACTAAAAATTTCTATGTTCAAATTTTTTCCGGTGTCCATTGCTTCTTTGTAAAAGGGAATAAACGGTTTCAATCCTCCTTCATGCGTGAGCAGTTGGTGAATAGTAATGGTTGATTTGTTGGTGCCTTTAAATTCGGGCAAATAATCTTCGATGGTTTTATTGAGGTCGATTTTATTTTCTTCAAACAACTTCATAATCATTAAAGTAGTGGCTGCAATTTTTGTAACCGAGGCAACATCATACAGATCGTTGTTCTCAACTTTTTTATCAATGTCGTAAGTGAAATAGCCATAAGATTTATTCAAGATCACCTTACCGTCTTTAGCAACCCAAACCTGACAACCGGGAGTTGCATGCTCATCAATTGCCTGTTGCGCAAGTTGATCAACTTGCTGAAATGCAGAAGAAGGAATGACGGCATCTTCAGGCATTGTAAATTTATTTCTAATAGGGAAAGTTGCGAATCCTTTCCCTTTAAAAAATTCTGCAGATGATGAAACCGGCAAATTTCCTTTAGCACCTGTACCGCCAAATAAAACCTGTGCTGCGAGTTGTTGCGTAATTGCATCATCATTGTATGCCTCAAGCACCCAATCATCTTTGTCGAAATATTTTAAAGCGTAAGGACTCCCAAACACAGTGAGAAAAACTTTTTTCTTTTTGCTCAGCTCATTGATAAAATCACGGCTTTGGTCAGTAACTCCATAATTGATTGATCCATTTCTCGACATACCCTGCAGTGAAATAAAAACTGCATTAAAATTTTTTATTGAATCAATCAACGCATCAAATTTTTTATCGCTTGAATTTTTTAAGATTCCGAAATTTTTTACTGGTGCATAATTGCCAAGCATTTGCTGAAAAGGCGTGTAAGAAGTATCGCCAACAGTTACGCAGGCAAATCGGAAAGTATCGAGTTTAACAATGGGAATCAATTGGTTTTTATTTTTTGCAAGCGTGAGCGATTGCTCAATCAATTGTTGCTTTAGATATTTTGCATCATCGCTGTTGAGATCGCTGTATAAATGATTCAACTTAATGGGTTTCCATTTATTTAAGCCGCACCAATATTTCGCCTGCAAAATTTTGCGAACGCGAATATTAATTTCTGTTTGCGAAATTTCATTTCTCGTCATTGCATCTTTAATCAACTGAACAGTTGTTGGAACATCCTGCGAAAACAAAAGGATATCATTTCCGGCAAGCAGCGCCGCAACATCGGCTTCACCTGGTTTCATGAATTGCCCGATGGCTCCCATGTTGAGTGCATCGGTAATCACGAGACCATGAAAGCCCAATTCATTCCTTAATAAACCGGTTACAATTTCTGGTGATAATGTGGAAGGAAGTTTTTGTGTAGTGTCTAATGCAGGAACATTCAAATGCGCCACCATCATACAACCAATGCCGGCATCAATTAATTTTTTGAAAGGAAATAATTGAACCGAATCTAATTCTGCTCTTAACGCATTAACCACCGGCAAAGTTTTATGCGAATCTTTATCGGTATCACCATGTCCCGGAAAATGTTTTGCGCAGGCAATCACTCCATTATCTTGCAACCCTTTCATGTATGCAAAGCCGCGATTGGCAACTTCATTTCTGTTTTCACCAAAAGATCTTTCACCAATTATGGGATTGAGCGGATTGCTGTTGATGTCAACCACCGGAGAGAAACTGATGTTGACTCCAATGCGATTCAACTCTCTCGCCATTTCCTTTCCATAATCATAAATGAAACTTGTATCGCTGATGGCACCCAGCATAATTTCTTTAGGGAAAACAATTGTGCTGTCAATGCGCATTGAAAGTCCCCACTCAGCATCTTGCGAAATCAGCAATGGATATTTTGTGATGGACTGAAAATAATTCGTCATTGCTGCCTGACGAACAGGGCCGCCTTGCATAAAAATTAATCCGCCTATTTTATTTTCATTGATCAGTTGGGAGATTCTTGCATATTCCGAATCAGATTTATTTGACCAGCAGGCAATCATAAACAACTGACCGATTTTTTCCTCGAGAGACATTTGATTCAAAACAGAATCAACCCAGTTTGCATGCACATATAAGAACGGAGGCAGAATTTCTTTTTTAGAATTTGTCTGCTGCGCATTGGCAATAATTCCTGTCAACAAAAAAAGGGAGAATAAAAAAACTTTCCTGAGCATATTGTAGCGCAAATGTAGATGGTGAGTAAAGATGAAATGCAATTGAAAGAATTCTTTTTCAACTGTTAGGAAATTAAAT
>JBKJNS010000442.1:0-2630 GCA_046593455.1 Chitinophagales bacterium
GATACAACAAAAATAATTTCAGTTTCTTCAAGCAACTCTGCACTCTGTGAAAAATTCTGCACAAGTTTTACAGATCAATCCATTAACCTTAATCCAACCTCATGGCAATGGAGTTTCGAAGGAGGGAGCCCCTCTTCTTCAACACAACAAAACCCAACCAACATCTGCTACAATGAGCCCGGCACTTATGATGTTACACTTATAACCACCAATGCAAACGGTAATGATACCCTCACACTCAGCAATTACATTACTGTTTATGCTACGCCGCCATTCCCTACCATAACGCAAACAGGATACACGCTTACCAGCAGCCCCGCATCGAGTTATCAATGGCAACAAAATTCAATTGACATTCCCGGTGCAACAGATCAATCTTATACTGTTTTGCAATCGGGATTTTATACAGTGATTATTACTGATGAAAATGGCTGCGTGAGTTCAACCACACTTTATGTTTTGATAACCGGAATTGAAAATGTTTTTAATGGAAATGAAATTTCAGTTTACCCAAATCCAACCAACGGAATATTTACAATTGAACTTAGTAATGCATCACTCGAAAATGGAATTTCAATAAGAATAAAAAACACTTTAGGTCAGCATGTTTTTTATTCAGTTCAAAATAATTTTTCAAATAAAAATAAAGATGAAATTGATTTAAGAAATCTTACAAACGGAGTTTACTTTATTGAAATTTCATTCAACCAAAATATTTACACCACTAAAATTATTATTTCTAAATAAACCATCATGAAAAAAACACTACTCACATTACTTTGTATTTGCACCATCACATTTGCTATTGCACAGAAGGAAACAAACAACTGGTACTTTGGTTACAACAGCGCTATCAATTTTAATTCGGGCTCTCCCGTTTCATTATCTGGCGGATTGTGTAATACCTCTGAAGGATCGGCAAGCATAAGCGACATTAATGGGAATCTATTGTTCTATACAGATGGGAATACTGTTTGGAACAAGAACAATGCAGTTATGGTTAATGGAACCGGATTGCTTGGTAATTTTTCTTCTTCACAATCAGCAATAATTGTTTCATGGCCCGGCAGTGATTCACTGTATTACATATTTACAGTTGATGAGGAAACAGGCCCCGATGGTTTGCGGTATTCAATTGTAAATACTTCGTTGCAAGGCGGATTGGGTGAGATAACCATTAAAAATGTTTTGGTAAAAACGCCCACCACAGAAAAGATAACTGCAGTATGCCAACCAAACGGAACTGATTATTGGGTGATCACACATGATTGGGGCAACAATAATTTTTTAGCGTACTCTCTTACTTCAACAGGATTTAATAATACGCCTGTTGTTAGCAGTGTTGGAACTTCGGCAAACGGCTCTGTGACCAATTCAATTGGATATTTAAAAGCTTCGCCACAGGGTGATAAACTTGCTCAGGCAATATGGGCAAGTAATTATTTCGAAATTTTTGATTTTGATAAAACCACCGGAATAGTATCGAATGATTTAAAACTTAATTCATATAGCGGTGCATCAAGCGGTGCTTATGGAGTTGAGTTTTCACCCGATGGAACAAAACTTTACGGCACTGTAATTACTCCCGGCTATATTTATCAATGGGATGTAAGCCTTGCAACTGATGATGAAATTAAAGCTTCAAAAATTTTAGTAGGTACATCGGCAGTAAACTTTAATGGCGCTGTTCAACTTGCTTCGGATGGAAAAATGTATCTGGCAGAATTAGGTTCATCATGGTTAGGTGTTTTCAATTTTCCTGATCTTGCAGGTGTTGCCTGCAACTTTGTTGATCAGGGGTTTCAACTATCAACAGGATCAAATGGATTAGGACTTCCAAATTATTTCCCTTGTTTATTTGCCCCCATCAATCCATCGCCCGATCCGCAATTCACTGCATCAAGTCCTGATATTTGTCAAAAGTTTTGCATTGATTATTTCGATGCATCTACCAACGATCCAACTTCATGGCTGTGGGAATTTGAAGGCGGCTCACCAGCAACTTCTACCAGTCAAAATCCAACAGGCATTTGTTATTCAGTTCCCGGAGTATTTGATGTTAAACTTACAGCTACCAATGCGAACGGCTCAAATACATTAACGCTAACCGACTATATAACAGTTTATGCAACGCCACCCTTTCCAACTATTTCGCAAGTTGGATATACGCTTACTTCGAGTTCGGCAGCAGCTTATCAATGGCAATTGAATTCGATTGACATTCCGGGTGCAACCAATCAATCATATACTGTTACTCAAACAGGTTTTTATACAGTAGTAATTACTGATGAAAATGGTTGCGTGAGTTCAACCACTCTTTATGTTTTGATTACGGGAGTTGAAAATGTTTTTGGTGGAAATGAAATTTCAATTTCACCCAATCCTTCAAATGGAAATTTTACGATTGATTTTGGTAATGAAAATATTTTGAGTGAAGTTTCAATTAATGTAGTGAATGCATTAGGGCAAAATATTTTTAGTACTCAAGAATTTATTCCTTCCTTCCAAAAAGAAATTCATCTAAACAATATTGCTGATGGAATTTATTTTATTGAAATAGTAACCAATGATTTTTCAATTCAAAAGAAAATAATTGTAACAAGGTAATTTTTCACACTAAAAACATTTGA
>JBKJNS010000457.1:0-7466 GCA_046593455.1 Chitinophagales bacterium
ATTAAATCGCAAGTGTATGATCACAAACTAAAAGCATTGCGACCCGATGTTGAAGTTGTTTCTCTCGCAACTGCATTGCTCGCATCGATGATTGAAGCAGGGTTTTACAACAACAGCGTTTCACAAGCAGTCATCAATAATTATTTGCAGTACCCCGATTTTAGCGACATCGAAGGAATGATTCTCGCCTGCACGCATTACCCGTTGATCAAAAAAGAAGTGGATTCATTTTACAATCACCGTATAAAAATCTTTGATTCAAATGCAGCCGTTGCAAAAAAAGTAAGATCAGTTTTGGAAGCAAATCATCTTTTGAATGATGTAAAAAGAAATGCTCACAAATTTTTTGTTTCTGATTTTACAGAATCATTTGAGCAAACCACTAAGATTTTCTTCAAGCAAGAAATTCATCTCGAACACTTCGCAATGTGGGACTAAGAAATTCCGGATTGCGCCTGCCCGACTATGGTCAGGCGGGGATTTCGGATTTCGGATTTGCTTTAAACTCCAATAGCTTTTAGAAGTTGGCTTATTCTTAATGCGAGGGAAATTTTTACAAAACCTGTTGCTGCTCCCGAACATTTCTCTGCTTGTACAATTGCTGTTTCAAGATTAAACTCACTTTGCTTTTCGGAATAAAAAATATTTTGACTTTGCAAATACTCGGCAAGGTATTCCTGCTCAGTTTGTCCTGGTGTTGGAATTAAGATTGCTCTGGACTTTGTTGCAACCATATCCATTACGGTACTGTAACCGCTGCGAGCAACAATAATTTTTGAAGACAGAAAAGCATCATTCAATTCTTCGGCATTCATAAAATCAACTTTCAAAAAATTCCCAGTCACCTGTTCGCGATGATTGCTTTCAGGAATTCCGCGCACCATTAAAATTTTTAAAGGAAGTTTTTTCGCTTGTTCAGTCAACAACGCTTCAAATTCTGTGCGCTGTGTTTCAGGCCCCGAAATCACAATCAAGAGATCGTAATGTTTTTCCGTTTCCCTAAACTTAAATCTTGAAAGTGGCCCTATGAAAAACGTGTTTGTCGGGATTGGAAACTGATGTGCAAGATTCCCTGAAAGATTTTTTTCATCAGCAACATCAGGAATCCAGCAGTCATCAAATCTTGCAATGAATTTTTTATTAATGCGGTAGAGAAATTTTTCCATCCATTTGAAACCAAAAGGAAGTTGAATGCAGATCTGATGGGTAATGAAAACAGAAAATATTTTTCGATTGTATAAACCATATCGGTTATCACTAATTACAATATCAATTTTTTCTTTTGTAATGAATTCATTCAGCCATTTCCTTTCACTAAAAAAACTTGATATAATTTTTGGCAGTTGCAACAGAATTTGAAATACCGCTTTCCCGTTTCCTGAATATTTAATATCATATCCGCCAAGTTGAAACCACTTTAGCTGAGGAAATTCGTTTCGCAACAAATGCAGAACCCTGCCGTCGGCTGCAATCACAACTTCAACATTGTGCAATAGCAATTCACGAATCAATGGAACGCAACGTGATGCATGCCCTAATCCCCAATTCATTGGAGCTACCAATATTTTTTTTCTTTGTTCCAGAAAATAAATTGAACTTGCAAGCGTAAATTAATAGAAACAAATCACCATCAGTTTTATTACATCAATATGAATAACGGAAACATCATAAAAACGCTTAGCGCACTCGCACTTATCATAGTAATTTCGTTTTGCTTTTCTTCTTGCTTTGTATTTAAGAAAAAGTGCAATGACTGCCCCAATTTTGGCAATCAGCAACGGGTGAACGATTCAGCCAAATTCGTTTCTGTAATAAAAATTCAAACTCCCATTCAAACTCAGCATTAACATTGCTAATAATCGCTAATATTGCACAGCCAAAATCCATGCGCAGTAGTTGAATCAGGTTCTTAAGCCATTAAGCAAATTAAAAGAAGGTGACCACGCCATTATCAGGGAGTTGAAGAAAGGTGATCTCTCACTCAAATTGATGGAGATGGGTTTCCTTCCTGGTGAAACAGTATTCATCGATAAAATTGCGCCACTTGGTGATCCTATTTCAGTTAAAATAGGAACCTATCTTTTGAGTTTGAGAAAAGATGAAGCAAATGCTGTGATGGTTGAAAGCTGAAACCAACTCTTCTCTTGAAGAAACCAATTAAAATTGCACTGGTAGGAAATCCGAACTGCGGAAAGTCTTCGCTGTTCAATGCATTTACAGGCCTCAGGCAAAAGGTTGGAAACTTTGCCGGCGTTACTGTAGATAAGAAGACCGGGTTTATTCCCCTTGCAAAAGATTCAGTCGCAGAAATTATTGACCTTCCGGGAACCTATTCAATCTACCCGCGGCGCATTGATGAGTTTATCACATTCGATGTTTTACTGAATAAAGAAAATGATTCGCACCCCGATCTGATCATCATTGTTGCAGATGCATCGAATCTTAAAAGAAATCTGCTTTTCTGTTCTCAAATTATTGATCTTAAAATTCCAACAGTAATTGCATTGAACATGATGGATGTTGCAAGAAAAAACGGACTTGCAATTGACACACAACAATTAGGAGTTGAACTGGGTGTTAAAGTGATCCCGATTAATGCAAGAGAAGGAAAAGGACTTACCGAATTAAAACGAGCCATACAAACTACGATTCCTGTTCCCGAAAAAAATTTTATTGATATCAAATCTTTAAACGCAGCAGCAATTGAAGAAGTAAAATTAATTTCAAGTGCTACCAGCGACTACGCCGCATTTCAGATCGCCTGCCACTACATCAATATCTATTGCCTTAATGTTGAGCAGAAGAAAAAAATAAAATCGGTCTTAGATCAACATCAGTTTGCAACTGCAAAATTGCAGGGTGAAGAAATTGTAAAGCGTTACGAAAAAATTAATCCTATACTCGATCGCTGCACTTCGCAGGATAACAGCCGACAGCAAGCACTCGATCAAACCGCAATGATTGATAAAATTTTGTTGCACCCGATTTTTGGTTACTTAATCTTTCTGCTCATCTTCTTCATTGTATTTCAGGCAATTTTTTCGTGGGCCGAAGTTCCGATGAACGCTATTGATTCGGTTTTTAGTTGGCTGAGTGCGCTGGTTAAAAATTCATTCCCAAAAAATTATTTCACAAGTTTATTAAGCGAAGGAATTATTGCAGGCATTGGTGGCATTATCATTTTTGTTCCGCAAATTATGTTGCTGTTCGGTTTCATTTCAATACTTGAAGACACCGGTTACATGACTCGTGTAAGTTTTTTAATGGATCGGCTGATGCGCAAAGTTGGAATGAGTGGCAAATCAACTTTACCACTCATGAGCGGATTGGCTTGTGCTGTGCCTGCAATAATGGGAACACGTGGCATCGAGAATTGGAAAGACAGAATTATCACCATTATGGTTACGCCGCTAATGAGTTGCTCGGCACGCTTACCTGTTTACACTTTGCTCATTGGATTTCTGGTACCCGATGAAAAAGTTTTTGGAATCATGAACATGAAAGGTCTTGCAATGCTTGGGCTTTATGTGTTAGGTTTTGTGATGGCAATACTTGCGGCATGGGTAATGAAGATTTTGATAAAAGCAAAAGAGAAAAGTTATTACCTGATGGAATTACCCATCTACCGCTGGCCACGCTGGAAAAATGTGGGAGTAACCATGGTAGAGAAAGCAAAAGTTTTTGTTACCGATGCCGGAAAAGTGATAATCACCATTTCAATTTTACTTTGGTTTCTCGCTTCATTTGGGCCTGGAAATGTGATGAGTGATATTGAAAAGAAGTATTCAACTATTCCACCAACCGAAATTATGACTGCTACAGATATAGATAACAAAATGCAATCGGAAAAATTAGAAGCATCTTATGCAGGTAATGTTGGAAAATTTATAGAACCGGCAATAAGGCCTTTAGGATTTGACTGGAAGATCGGCATTGCACTCATTACTTCCTTCGCTGCACGTGAGGTTTTTGTAGGCACCATGTCAACCATTTATAGTGTTGGTTCTACCAATAATTCAAACTTTGCTGCTATTCGCGAGCGAATGAAAAATGAAGTGGATCCCGAAACAGGAAAGAAAATTTATTCGGGCGCAGCAGCATTGTCACTCATGATATTTTTTGCATTTGCCATGCAGTGTATGAGCACAGTTGCTGTAGTTAAAAGAGAAACAAAATCGTGGAAGTGGCCTTTGATTCAATTGCTTTACATGACGGGGCTAGCTTACTTCTCGAGCTTAATTATTTACCAATGGCTCAAGTAATTTTTTAGGGAAAGGAAAACGCTAATTGATATTTGCCTTCAAACTCATATCGCAACTTTGATATGTATGAGTGAGCGCACCAACAGAAATATAATCTACCCCAGTTTCAGCAATCGCCCGAACCGTTTCAAGAGTTACACCGCCCGATGCTTCTGTTTCAAATTTGCTATTGATAAGTGCTATTGCTTCTTGAAGATTTGAAAGAGAAAAATTATCGAGCATTATGCGGTCAACACTTCCTGTCTTTAAAATTAATTCAACGTCGTTAATTGATCGTGCTTCAATTTCAACTTTGAGCTGGAGATTCTTTTCTAACAAATATCTTTTTACTGCTTCAATTGCGTTTACAATTCCGCCCGCGTAATCAATATGATTGTCTTTGATCAAAATCATATCATACAATCCGAAGCGGTGATTTTCACCTCCGCCAATTTTTACCGCCCACTTTTCTGCTGCGCGAAAAAGCGGAGTTGTTTTTCTTGTATCAAGTACTTTGGCTTTTGTTCCTTCCACCATTTTCACAAACTGATTGGTAAGTGTTGCAATGCCACTCATCCGCTGCATACAATTTAATGCGAGCCGTTCGCCGGTAAGTATTGCTCTTGCATTACCCGCTAACTCAAATGCAATTTGCCCTTTATGCATTTCACTTCCATCACTTAAAATTTTGGTGAACAGAATTTGGGGAGAGAGGTGAAAGAAAATTTTTTCAGCCAGTTCAACGCCTGCCAATATTCCTGTATCCTTAATTAATAATCTCGCAGAACCATTTGCATCATTACTAATACAAGAAAGGGAGGTATGATCACCCTCCCTTACGTCTTCAGCTAAAGCTTGTTCTATAAAATTATTCCAGTTCAACTATTTTTCTTTTTCAAAGCGCATCTCTTGCAGCAAAGATTGACTACCTTTTTGTTTCACATAGTAATATACTCTGAATGTTTGTGTGCTTGTTTTAAGTTTCCCAATCCCATAAGCTGACCCTTCATCAGAAGTTCCGCGGTGAATCAAATCAAAACTTTGCACCGGGTTTTTTGCAAAAAAATCTCTAAGCACCATTTCAGCCTGTGTGCGGCTGTAGGTAGATTCACGATCAAGAATGGTGAGCTCAACATTATTATCAAAAAAACGGGCTACCTGTTTTGATTCTCCGCTTTTGATTGCCGATCCAATGTTATCAAGAATATCAACAATTGAGAAAGCCATCAAAGGCACTGCTACCAAAAGGATCAGTAAAAATTTGTTATGTCTAAAGTTTTTCATTTCAAGATAATTTATTCTTTGGCTCAGGAGTTTCAAAAATAAAGCCAACTGCTCTATTCATTGGATTCAAAAGTAAATCTTTTTAGTTCAAACCTTAAAATCAAAATCAATCAAAATTATTTTATATGCAAATGAATTAAAGGTTTAAAACTATTTCAACATAATTTTAGCGCACAAATATTAAATTGTGAATAAGAGAATCTTCCTACTCCTCATTACTATAATTAGTTGCTCGAGGTTTCAAAATATTTTTGCTCAAAATGCAAGTAAGCCAAACATACTTGTGATTCTCATTGACGACGGACGGTATGATAACTACACCTTCACTTACGGACCATCATGGTTTCAAACCCCCAACATTAAACGCATTGCAGATGAAGGCATAAATTACAAGTATTGTTTTCCTGCTACCTCATTGTGTTCACCCAGCCGAGCTTCGATTATGACGGGTGATTATCCGCACCATACAGGAATAGTTCGCAATGGTGTTTCCGATTCTTTAACCATTCCTACAATTGCAACTATACTTCAAAGCAATGGATATTATACGGGCTTTGTAGGTAAATATGGTTTTAACAAATGGCCCATTCCCGGTTATGATTATTTTCTGGATTCCTCTAATGATGATTACTGGAATACTTATTACTTTTATTATAAAACAGGCTGGCAATTAATTTCAGGACACAAAACAACCGTTCTTACCGATAGCGCAAAAAAATTTATAGAAACAGCTCCAAGCGACAAACCATGGTGCTTGTTTCTTTTTCACAAAGCACCTCATTCACCACTTCAACCCAGAGCAGAAGATTCAACGTTATATGAGAATGAAATAATGCCATTTCCGTCAAACTTTTATAAGTATACGATTGATTATCCTAATTACATGTATTTCTGCCATAGTTATTCAGGTGATTCTTCTCAATTAAAGAACGAATATTTAAAATACTACCAGCTTCTTGCAGGAGTTGAATGGAGTACAGGCGTAATATTGAATACACTTGATAGCTTAGGAATACTTGACAGTACCATGGTGATTTTTACAAGCGATAACGGATTGCTTAAAGGCGAACATTTAGCAAGCGGAAAACAAGTTGCGCTTGAAGAATCATTGCGGTTGCCATTGCTGATTCGTTATCCAAAATGGTTTACTCCAGGAACTTTGGTAAATGATCAATTGGTTTCATTGATTGATCTGGCTCCAACAATTATTGATGCTGCAGGAATTACCAATCCTGTTAATATGGATGGCTGGTCATTGCATGATACTTCAAAACAGCGCAAGGAATTTTACTATGAGTTCTTTAACAAAAATGAAGAATGCACCCCCACCATGCATGCGGTTCGTTCATTTGAACATGTGTTCATCCACAATTCATGCACCTTCAATACCAATGAGTTTTATGATCTCATCAATGATTCGCTTATGAATTTTAATCAGATCAATAATCCTGCTTATGCCGATCTTATCAGCGAGTATATTCAGAAACTTGATTCACTTCAAAAATTTTATGGCGATACTGTTTGGGTTGATACTATTGTAACTTGTAAACTCACCAGCAACTTTCCAACCTTTGATGAAGATGAAGATGTGGTTGGAACTGAAATAATTATTGCACCCAATCCGGGAAGTGGCACCGGAACTATTTTCTTTAAAGCCACAGAAGCCGCTCTTTTAAATGTTCAGGTATTTGATATTATGGGAAGAAAAATAGATCAACTAATCTGCAAAAATCCCTCGAATAAAATTTCACTTCCATTTGATTTTGGTGCAATGGCAAAAGGAATTTATCTTTTAAAAATGCAAACTACCAATGAAGTTTATTCATTCCGGTATTTAAAAACCGAATAACATTTTTGTGACAAAAAAAATATGATAGGTAAAAAGGTAATGCTGATGATTATGGATGGCTGGGGACACGGCGCGCATCCAGCGAGTGATGC
>JBKJNS010000506.1:0-4966 GCA_046593455.1 Chitinophagales bacterium
GATTGCGAAGTTGCTCCGGGAATTATTGCAAGATTATTTATTGCACTTCCGAAATACCATTGATATGTTGCAGCACTTATAGATGAGATAAGTGTAAATCCATCAGTCGTAATTACAGGCGTACCGGGATTTACTGTAACCACAATCGCCGATGAAACATGTGGCATCGCACCATTGTAACTTGCTTCGCAAACATAGCTTCCGCTCTCTGCTACTGTAATTGTTGTTGCAGTTGCACCATTGATAGCTATGCCATTTCTTTTCCACTGATAAGTATAACAAGGTTTTGTTTCTGTTGTATTTAATATCACTGATCCTCCGTTGCAAAATGTGGTTGCACCTTGCGCAACAATCACAGGCGCTTGTTCAATGGTGCTTACTCTTGCCCAAACCGAATAACTTCTTGCAGGAACATCAATGTAAATCTGATTGTTGCTGATGATTGCATAATCATAATTTGATTTGCCAAGTACATCAACTAATGTATCTCCATTTACCAAATGGTATGGTGAAGATGTATTTACTCCAATATTCACCTTCAATGGATTGCCCGAAAAATTAATTGCCACCACCACATCACGATTGGGCAAGCAAGTACTGCTTGTATTTGAAAGCTGATAGATTAGCGAAGTAGTTGCACCACCGCTTGTATAAGTTGATGCGTATGGTGAATTAATTCTGCTCAGATAATCTACATCCTGTGCTCCCTGAATAAAATCATAATGCGCACTCAGTAATGCATTCATCTCACTCGTGTAGGTTGGATGATCGCTGTTATAATAATCACTCCAGTAAATACACGGAATTCCAACCACAGGATTGGTGATGATGTATGCATACGCAAGAATTTGATCTTCATCAACCGATTGCGGTGTTTCTCTAAAATCGTGATTGTTTACGAACGTAACTATATTCTTTCTGTAAATTCCATTGCTTGAATGCATGCCGCAATTGAAAACATTTCGCACATCATTTCCAAAAGCATCACATGCATCACGCAGGCATGATTGTAAATTAAAATCAAACAGACTGTAATAGATTGAGTTTTTTGTTTCGGTATCCATGTAACTATAAACATCATTCAATCTTGTATTCAATGTTGCTGCATCAAAGTCATAACTTTCACCTACCACCATCTTCGGATTGTATCCTGCGTAATGAAGATAGTCTAACAGATTGCCGGTGTATTCAGGAGTAAAATTTTTAACAGCATCGATCCGCAATCCCTGCATGCCAAAATTTTCCATCATCCATTTTGTCCATGCATTGAGCGTATCGGCTGCCGAAGAAACAGTGTGATCCATATCATAGTAAAAAAGCATTGCATCCCAATCGCCACATAAGCAAGTTGGATTTCCATTGGGTTTAAAGTCGAGGTAATTCATATCACCTCTTGCACTTTTCATTTCAGTAAAGTCAGTGGCTGTTTGATATTGAACGGAAGATTGAATATCAGAATTATTTCCCGCATACCACAAACCATAAATAAAATGATCACTGTAATTTCCATCTACATTCGTTAAGGTGATGTACATGGTATCACCTGCAGAAAAATAATCTGTTGATGCAATCGTGAGTGCAAATTCATCGGCGCCGCAACCGCTGTTGTCAATAGTTGCATTCATATCTCTTCCCAATTGGTAAAAATTATTTAGCTCACTGCAATCACCACCGCCATTGGGTTCTGCTTCTGTGAGATCGCCAAGATTTGAAGTCGTGATTTTTTTTGTATTGATTCTGAAAGTATATGGCTTGCTATAATAATCAGCGCTGCCCGAGGCTGAATGAACTTTGAAATAATATGTGCCTGTTCCAAATCCTGTATTTCCTCCTATGGGAAGTATGCAACGATAACGATCGGAAGGATAACACACATCTCCGCTGTTGTGTTTGGTAAGATTGTAATTCTCAATCCAACCTTCCACTGCTGTATTTTTTTCCCACAAACCACCGTTGCGGTGATTGTAAACCATATCGGCAATGGGAACAATGTTGTATTTGTTTAATGAATCCACCAATGAATGAATGCGAGTTTCATTTCCAAACTGAGTGCTGGTGGGTGAAATACCAAGATCAAAATAATCTTTTACATCATAACCATTGCTGATGCTTCCGCTTGATGTTTTGCTCATGGGAGGCAACCAAATGTAATTGAACCCTGCATCGTGCAACACTTTTGTTTTTTGTGCAATGGTATCAACCCACCATTTTCCATTGGCAGTTTTAGGATAATCCCAATACCACCCTTGCAGCATGATGTCTTGCGAAAAGAGAAAAGTGAGTTTAGAACCTATAAGAAAGCAAGTGAGGAGAATTTTCTTTTGCATTGCGATTAAAATGTTTCGCTGCTAAATTCTACTTTTTAATGGAAGAAAGAAATGATTACACATAAGAGCGATTTTTCAATTGGATTTTAAATCACTTCATTCTTTTCCTTCAACATCTTATAGATGGTTGATTTGCCAATGCCCAGTTTCTCTGCAGTGAGCACTACATTGTTATTATATTTTTTCAGGAAGTGAGAGATGATTTTATATTCGTATTCCTCAAGAGTTGCTTCTTCACCAATCAAATTATTCATGAAATTACTGCTGCGCGGAATAACGATATCATTCGCGCTGATCACCTGCTCATCTGCCATGGCAGCAGCGAGTTCTGTTACCGATTTCAATTCGCGCACATTCCCGGGAAATGAATGTTGCAATAATTTCTGTTGCGCATCGGATGAAAGTGTTTTTTGCGGCAGCTTATTTTCTTTGCAAAACTGATCAATAAAAAATTTTGAAAGCAGCAGCACATCATTGCCACGCTCCCGCAGCGGAGGCATATGAATCTGCAAACCAAGTAGGCGATAATAAAGATCTTCTCTGAAATTTCCTTTCTCTACTTCTTCCAAAAGATTCTTATTGGTGGAAGCAATGATTCTGCAATCAATCTTGATTATTTTATTGGAACCTACACGGCTGATCTCTCTTTCCTGCAATACACGCAGCAACTTTGATTGCAGTGCAATATCCATCTCTCCTATTTCATCGAGAAGCAAAGTTCCTGAAGATGCCTCTTCAAATTTTCCTTTGCGTGCAATGGCTGCACCTGTAAATGCACCTTTCTCATGACCAAACAATTCACTCTCTGCTAATTCTTTTGGGATCGCAGCCATGTTGACCGCGATAAATGGTGAATCTTTTCTTTTTGAATTGAAATGAATTGCTTTTGCAACTACTTCTTTTCCTGTTCCTGTTTCACCCGTTATTCCAACAGTAATATTTGTCTCAACCGCTTTTTGAATGATTGCAAAAATCTGTTGAATGGCTTCGCTTTTACCAATGAGAAAATTTTCAAAATCATATTTTGATTTTACCTCCTGCTCCAAGACAGTAATGCGTGATTTCAACTCGCTGCTTTTGCGAATATTGCTGAGGAGGTTCAACAACTTTTCTTTGATGTCAGTGGTCTTCACAATATAATCGTAAGCGCCTAACTTGATGAGTTCCAACGCTGTGTCAATTTTTTCCTGTTCACTGATGATGATGACTTCAATGTCGGGGTTAAATTCTTTGATCTGCCTTAGAACTGATTCTCCATTCATATCAGGCAACATATAGTCCACCGTAACCACATCGGGATACTCATGCAAACTTTGCAAAAGCAATTTCCCGGTACTGAATTTTTTTACACTGAATTCGGGATTCATCGCAATCACATGCCCGAGAAGATCGCGATACCATTCATCGTCTTCAAGAACAAATACCGTAAATACTTTTTGGGGTGAATTTAGTTTCGCCATGGGTTTAAGGAGGCGAAGTTAATGATTCAGGAAGTTATTAATTGAATTTATGCCACAGGATGAAAACCAGGAATCGTAAAAATTTTTTCCATGAGTTCCTCCATTTCAAATGGTTTTACAAGGTAACCTACAGCTCCTAATTTACCGGCAGCAATTTTTACTTTTGGGTGTTCGATGCGGGAGATAATCAATGTTGGAACCTGCAACATAAATTCAAACTGAATCAGATTCATTACTTCAAGCCCTGATAAATCGGGGAGCATGATGTCAAGAATTGCGAGGTCGGGTCTTTGCTCTCGCACCTTGAGCACGGCATGCAGGCCGTCAATGATTCCTTGACATTCAAATCCGTTTTGACGAAGGGTATTACAAATAAGTTCTCTCGTCATTTCATCATCATCAACTACAATTACACGTTTCTTTTCCATAGTGCTTTATTTTTGTTTTGTATCAATAGCTTCCTCATAAACTTCTTGCTGATCAGTTTCACGCTGCAAATCAACGATCTCTTCTTTTATTGAATAAAGAATTATTTTGGATGTGTAAATAATAGATTGCACTAACTCATGAACCTCTTCGAAGTTTCCATTCTCTTCAGTAAGGCGCTCCAGCAATTTCAGTTTGGGTTCTGTATTGCGAATATCGAGATAACGAAATGAAGGAATCATTTTGTGAGCAAGTTTGTGAAGTGCCTCCATATCTTTTTTGCCGATCGCTTCCTCCATCTGTTTCAGATGGCGGCTATTATTTTCAACAAACGATTTCAACATAGAAATAACAAATTGTTGATTGGCTCCCGAAGTTTTCTCAAGAAACTTTAAGCTATATAACTGTGCATGATCAAAAGGTTCTTCTGTAACTTTTTCTTTTTCACTCAAATCTTCCTGGCCTTCGCGAAAATATTTTTTTAATTTCTCAAACAATTCCGCTTCACTGAATGGTTTGATCAGTGCATCATCAAAACCGGCTTCTGAATAATCTTTATTATTTAGTCCATACACATTTGCTGTAAGAGCAATCACAGGCACATGGTATTCTTTTTCTTTTTCAAAATCCCTTATCGTTTTCACCACATTAAGGCCGCTCATCTCAGGCATCTGTATGTCGAGCAATATGAGATCAAATTTCTGCTCATGAAATTTCTGCAGCGCTTCCTTTCCGTTGAAGGCACTCACCGTT
>JBKJNS010000490.1:0-9653 GCA_046593455.1 Chitinophagales bacterium
TGAAGATTCAGTGCTGTGATTAATGATGAGGTGCAATGAAATTGTGCTATCGCAACCTGCAGCATTGGTAAATATTTGAGAGAAAGTTCCTGATTCCGTGTATGTGATTCCATTCAAAACATAACTATCACATGCTTCAATTGATGAAGAAGTTTGCGTACTGTGATTGATAATTAAATGTAAACTTATTGAGCTATCGCAGCCACCAACATTAGTTAATGATTGAGAAAAAGTTCCTGATTCGGTATATGTGATTCCATTTAAAACATAACTGTCGCATGCTGTTATAGAAATAGAAGATGCTGTACTAATACATTGGTGGTTATTAATCTTGTGGATGTACGCATCATAGTTACCTTCTGAAGTTAGATTAAATTCAAGTAATGAATCAGGGTCAAAATCCGAAGTGTTTTCAAAAAAACCTGTCGTTAAAATATCTCCGAAAACGTCAACGTCAATTCTTAAACTGCCATCATGTTTTTTCCCACCCATTGAGCGAGCCCATTGAAATTCGCCTGCTTCATTTAGTTTCAGAAAGAATACATCAGTGAGACCTTTTGATTTAAGGTTATAAATTCCAGCACCAGGATTAAAATCAACAGTGGATAAAAATGCTCCTGTCACATAAAGAAATCCATCTTGATCAAGATCAAGTGTTGTACCTGTATTATCGGTATCTGCACCAATACTTTCAGCCCATTGAAAATCGCCTGTATCATTTAACTTCATTATAAAAATATCAGCCTGACCTTGAGAAGTCAGGTTGAAAACTCCTGAACCCGGATCAAAGTCTGCAGTGTTTCGGAAAAATCCTGTAACATAAATATTGCCTTCAGCATCAGCACCCAAACCGGTGGCCTGATCATTTAATGTGCCTCCGATAGATTTGGCCCAGAGAAAATTCCCTTCACTACTAAGCTTTGAAATAAAAATATCAGTTAAGCTAACTGCTGTTAAGTTGAAAACACTTGCACCGGGATCAAAGTCAACTGTATTTTGATAATAGCCAATGGAATAAACGTCACCTGCATTATTTATATAAATTTCATAACTCTGATCGTCAGTTATTCCACCAAAACTTTTTCCGTAAATGAAATTTCCATTTGCATCAAGTTTGCTGATAAAAACATCATTGCCACCATTTGATGTAAGATTTGAAACTCCGGCACCTGGATCAAAATCAACTGTTTTTTGAAATCTACCCGTAGTATAAACATTTCCATTATGATCGGTTACAATTGAGATAGCCCGATCATCATTTGTTCCACCAAGTTTTTTAGCCCAAATAAAATTTCCGTCAGCATCAAGTTTATCAATGAAAACATCCCTGTCGCCATCCGAGGTGAGGTTGAATACTCCCGCATTGGGATCAAAATCAGCAGTGGACGCAAAGAATCCTGCAACGTAAACGCTTCCATCGTCAGCAATATTTATTGCCCATCCACGGTCATCACCAGCCCCCCCGATTCTTTTTGCCCAAATAAAATTTCCTCCCGAATCAAGCTTTGAAACATAAACATCAAAACTGTCATCGGTTGCGGTGAGGTTAAAAACTCCGGGCCCCGGATCGAAGTCCACTGTCTTTTTAAAGTAACCTGTAGAGTACACATTCCCCGATGCATCGGATTTTACCGAGTATCCCCAATCACCTCCGGTCCAGCCAAAATTGTGGACCCAATCTAATTGCGGGCTTTGAGCTTTTACTAAATGCGCTGGGAGGATAAATGCAATAAATAATATTGCAAAAGAAATTTGGTGTATTTTTTTTGTCATGTTTTGTTGGTGTTAAAATATGAAGCCATGAAATTAGATAATAAATTGCCTTGAAATTCAATTTTATTAAACAAACTATTCCCAAATTATAAAATTTATAATTGTTTAAGGTAAATGAAGGTCAGGTACATAAACAGTTTTGCCGAAATGTTATGTTTGTTAAGAGTAATTTTTGGTATCAGTTACTTCTATCATTTGCATTATTTTCATCGCGAGAATTTTATATATGATTGCGATTGATAAAACTTTAGTCTCCGATGATTTACTCGAAAAGAAATTTGTTTGTGCATTAGACAAATGCAAAGGGGCTTGCTGCGTAGCAGGAGATTCGGGGGCGCCTTTAGATTGGGAAGAAACATCCATTATTGAAAATGTATATGAAGAAGTTAAGTCCTACATGACTGATGAAGGAATTAAATCCGTTGATACTTATGGCAAATGGCTTATCGACAGTGATGGTGATTTTGTTACTCCACTAATTGATGGTGTTAAACAATGTGCTTTTGTTTTTTTTGAAAAAGGAATAGCGAAATGTGCTTTTGAAAAAGCTTACTATGATGGAAAAATCAAATGGAAGAAACCAATATCATGTCATCTTTATCCTGTAAGAATTACTAAGCATGAACATTATGATGCGGTTAATTACAACAAGTGGGAGGTTTGTTCACCCGCATGCGCAAATGGGGAAGTGTTGGGTGTTTCAGTTTATGAGTTTGTAAAAGAGGCGCTTATTCGCAAGTATGGTGAAGAATGGTATAAACAACTTGAGGGCGCAGCAATTTTTAAACTTGCAGAATCAGAAAAATAGAAAATGATGCGCACTCAATTATCTTTTCTTAAAAGATCATTTGTATTATTCTATGCAGCATCCTGATCTCTGATTGGTCTTATTTTCTTTTTCGCCAGAATTTTTTTCTGCAGTTCTTTATCTTCCGAAACGTATGCAGCTATAAAAATTGCAAGTGCAATAATCACAATATTTTTAATAATGTACTGACCAATAAGGTTAGGAATAAGAAACCCTTTCCAAACTAAATTTGGAAGAACTGCCAATGGACCAAACGTGGTGATCATATGCGGAATAAGCATGTAAAGAGCCCATTTTTCTTTTCCGGGGAAAAGAAAAATTATGCCGATCACGCATTCATAAGCTCCAAAAATGTAAATGAATATTTTCCATGGTAGAAAGGGAACAGTATGATCATAAAGAGTATGCACCACACCCACAGCGGGGCTTAACTCAAGCATCTTTAAAATACCAAACCATAGAAATACAATACAGAAAGAAATTCTTGAAACCGGTATTGATACCTTTCTGAGAAAATTGAAGAATGAATTTTCTGAATTAATTCTTCGCCTGTTAAGTCTGATAAATATATTTTCACCCATATAATTGAAACATCAAATTCTTAAGCAAAGGTACTTTACAATTGAGCAAATCTGAAATCATGAGCTGGTTATTAGCTTCCGATACGTGTGATCAATAAAATAAGTTTTCGAGTATGACCCGAATTTAAATATTCTATTTCAAGAAAGATGACTAAAATATTTACAATTATTTTCACTGCCTCATGAATTCGCTTGACGAAATAAGAAAACCCATTGTTGAAGATCTTAAGCTTTTTGAAGAAAAGTTTCGGGATTCAATGAAGAGTAAGGTTGCATTGCTTGATGCAATTACCCGTTACATTGTAAAATCAAAAGGCAAGCAAGTGAGGCCGATGTTTGTTTTTCTTGCAGCAAAATTAGTTGGCAATGTGAGCGAATCTACTCATACTGCTGCTGCATTAATTGAGTTGTTGCATACTGCAACTTTGGTGCATGATGATGTGGTTGATGATTCTTATGAGCGCCGTGGATTTTTTTCGATCAATGCACTTTGGAAAAATAAGATTGCGGTTTTAGTTGGTGATTATTTATTGTCAAAAGGTTTGTTGCTGAGTATTAATAATGGTGAGTTCAGATTACTGCGTTTAGTATCTGATGCTGTGCGTGAAATGAGTGAAGGCGAATTATTACAAATTGAAAAAGCAAGAAGGCTTGATATTAAAGAAGAAGATTATTTTGAAATTATCAGACAAAAGACTGCGACATTAATTTCTTCTGCCTGTGCTTGTGGTGCTGCCTCTGCCACAACCGATGATGAAGTTGTTTCTAAATTAAAATTATTTGGAGAGAAGATTGGAATTGCTTTTCAGATTAAAGATGATTTACTTGATTTTGGTGACGACAATATTGGAAAGCCAAAAGGCATTGATTTAAAAGAAAAGAAGATGACACTGCCGGTGATTTTTCTTTTAAAGAATTCTTCATACCTGCAGAAGAGAAATGTAATTAACACTATAAAGAATCACAATAATGAAGTTGCACGGGTGAATGAAGTAATTGAGTTGGTAAAAAAATCGGGCGGTATTGAATACGCAACTCTAAAAATGAATGAGTATAAACAAGAAGCACTTCAGATTCTTAATTCATTTCCACAGTCGCCTGCAAGAAATTCGTTAGAAGAATTGGTGGAGTTTACTACTGAGAGAAAAAAGTAGAGTTGATTTTTCATTTCACAAAAAATCAAAAGCCGGAATCCCAAAATGCAGGACCCGGCTTTCAACACGAGAAATGGTTATTGCTTTACAAAGCGATTGATCGTTTGCGCATTTGTTTCTTTGTTAATCACTTTCGCGAAATAAATTCCCGCAGGAAATTTCCCGAGATTTAAGTCAATTTTATTAGCTCCAATAGTTAACTGAAAATCATAAGAGCTTAATATTCTTCCATTTGCATCAGTAAGTTGCACTTGTACTTTTGAACTGTGTTGTACTGTTGTTGACAGTTGAATAGTTTCATTAGCAGGGTTGGGATAAAGCTTAAAGCGATAAGCATTATCAGCTATCGGTTTAATACTGCTTATTAAAGAGGTATACCAATATTTGGTTCTCTGATAGTTTTCAAAAGTTCCCGAACCTGCATCATAAGTCTGAATGGTTAGCGTATCATTATTTGAATTTAGATCATAAGAATAATAATAATTGCTTGTTGGAATAAATGCACTTGCACCATCACCATTGTAATCGAATCTTTTTGTAACCTGATTTTTTATATTGTATTCATACTCAGTTTTAGCATAAGAAATATCAAACTCGTGAGATGTTTGATTATAGTTCCATCTTGTAGTGTTAAGGAGATTGTTGTTGGCATCATAAGCAAGCGTATCTTGGAAGCCCCCGCTATTTTTCCAACTGCTGTTATTTGAATTCCATACTTGTCTGGTGGCAAGAGTGTCAAGATTTGCGGCGTTGTAACTGTAAGTAGTCAAAAACTGGTTGAACAAAGTTTGAAAGCCGCCTGATATTTTTTCAGTGATCCTGTTGTTATTTGCATCGTAAGTGTAAACTAATTTTTGTGTGCTATCCCAAACACTGCTTAAAGTTGACCAGGCAAAATATACCTGTTGTAACAGATTGTTATTTGCATCGTAACTATTAGTAATCAAAGTTCCGTTGAACCAATTCATATTAGTGTTATCCCATAATTGAATTGTTACAGAAAGAATATTCTTTTGTACATCGAAGGTATTTATAAGTTTTGTCTCATAGTTCCACATTCCTGTGCCGATATCGTACGATTGTATCGTTTGCGTGGTGTCATTTTTATTGGCATCGTATAAATAAAAGGAAGTTCTGTTTGAAATCCATCCTGTATCCGCATCATTAATCAATTGATTGAAGGTTGATAACAAAGTATCTGAGTTGTAAAGCAATTCAGAAGAATCGGTGCTTAGCCAAACGGAAGAAGGAAAGTCAAATGTGTCGGCTCTAGTACCAGACAAAATAAATTTCTCTTCAAGCAATTTTGATTGATTGGTGTTAAAGCCATTTACGTTTAATAATTGATTGTTAATGTTTTTTAGAATTGAATTTTGTTGTGCCATTCCAATTGTTGGAAGTAGCAGAATTAAAAAAAAGATATTTTTTCTCATGTTGTTTGATTTTATTTTTTTTGTTAAAATGAAAATGAGGCGCATCTGAATGCGCCCCATTTTTTAATGCAATAACTAAACTGAAGATTATTTATTTAAAATAATACTTTCTACAAAACGGTGTGTTCCGTCATTTACTTCAACACTATATACACCTGTTGTAACCTTATCAAGTGCAATTAGTGCATCAGCATCTGTACTTACTTTTTCAGCAGAGTAAACAACCTGACCAAGTGTGTTCATCACTTTAATTGTTACAACTGTTCCCAATTCAAAACCATTCATTGCAACATTGAAACTTCCGGTTGATGGATTAGGGTATGTTGAAATTGCTGCAGATGATTCTTCAACTTCATTACCTAATCTTGCATTTGTTGAGCAAGTGAATTTGGTTGATGCTGCAGTGTTACCGCTTGCGCATGTTCCGCGAACTTGAAAGTCGTAAGAAGTATTAGAAAGCAAACCTGTTGCTAAGTAGCTGGTAACATTTCCAACGGTAATCCATGATCCGTAAGAAGCATCTGAACTCTTTTTGAAATGTACCTGATAACCTGTAACCAAACCTGAAAGCGAATTAGACCAGAAGATCGTAATGCTGCTTGAAGTTTTTGTGCAAGTAGTTACAAGCGGTTTCAATTTTGCAATTTTAATTCCTGCAGTTTTAAATGAACAAGCTCCACCAGCATCATACACAGTAACTGTAAAAGTGCCTTTTGCAAGTCCACTGATATCTTGTGAAGTTGCACCGTTTGACCATACATAGGAATATGGAGCAATTCCACCGGTTGGTGTTAGATCAATAGAACCGCTGTTAGGGCAAGTTTCATCAATTTTCGTTGAAGTCGCTGAAGGTGTATAATTAATTTTAGTTCCATAAACAGTATTTAGTGGGTCAAAGTTGGTCCAATCACCAGCCCAATTATCACCACTTGGATCGAATGCACCTACATATGTAACCGCATTAGATGCATAGCCTCCGGTGTAAAGTCCAGAATTAGCACCTTGCAATGGGTTTCCCGCTGCAGGAATCAAATCTTTTACATTTGTAATAGGGAAATTAGGATTCACTAAAACATTAGTATACTGAGTTGAATAAGCGTTACCATTGGCAACCAAATTAGCTTCAGCAGTTGGTTGATTAGCATCGTTGAGCGGGGTATAAGAGCGATAGTTGGCAGTAGCTTGTTCGGTATAAGTATTAGCAACCAATACATTCGCAGCACAGTTAGCAATGGTAGTTGAACCATCAATTAAAATTCCAAGAGGGAAACCCATCATAATAGAATTATAAATTTTGCTCGCACTGTTACGGCGAATGTGTGCGCTCTCTTTGTAGTTAGGATCCGTTGTAATACTAGCACCACCTAATGCAGTGATATTCTGAAACTGGCAACTTGTCTGAGGGAGGTTTCCACTTCCGGTTGCATCATTATCTGATTCAAAATTCTTTGAACCTGAAACATCACCTGCAGCAGGGTCGCGCATTGCAAGCCCGAATTGTACTTTTCCCGAATAGCCATTGTCAGTATCAAAATCATCATCTAAGCCTGCATAAGCAATAAGCCATTTGCAATTAACTGCTCCACCAAACCATTCATATGAATCATCATTTGAATAGCTTACCTGAATGTGTTCGATCTTTGTTCCGCTTCCAACACCACCCATTGTTAAACCATTGATTTCATTGTTGGGTGCAAGTGCAATTCCTGCATATTCAATACGAACGTATTGCAAATCACCTGAATTGTCAGCATTGTTAGGGCAATCACCACCACCGCAGTTGGGGTTTTTACCACCACCAAATAAAGTTTCAGGTACAGCAGTAATACCTTCAATATGTTGTGTATCACCAACTGCATTTGTTTGAGCATAACCTAAAAGAACTACACCGCCCCAATCACCACGTTTTTTCAAACCAGCCGGTTTTGATGAGGTAAAAACAATAGGCTGACATGCAGTACCTACTGCATTTAATTTACTTCCGCGGGTAACAATCAATGCACCCTTGGTAATACTGTCACCTGTAATCCATGTTCCTGCATTAATAGTTAATGTGGCACCGTTGGTAACATAAACATATCCTGTAAGAACATAATTGTTAGTGTTCGTCCAGGTAGTGTTGGTGGTAATGTTGCTGTTAACGATTATCGTTCCGGCAAAGGTTTTTGCAAAACTTAGCGCCACCATTAAGCACATAAGCATTGCGGTTCTCAGTAATTTTTTTGTTGTCATAAGTTTTTGTTTTTTGTTTTTAGAATGGTGCAAACGTACTGGCGTGGTGTTACCGCATGTGCTTGATAGTATTATGACTTTGTGAGTTAAATCTTATCAATAAATCAGAAGAAGATTACTGAATTATTATTCATGTTTACTAATTGTAAACAAGTATTGTAGGGCTTTTTGTTCTTGAAAGAAAAGCATCGCACAATCTTAATTACTACTTGCACCGAAAGGGATCATCGCCTGTATAGCCGCTTGGATTAAGATAATAACAGAGTTGAAGCTCATCAGATTTTAATTCTATCAATTGGAGTTGAACATCTGTTGCTATATCAATTGAATGTGCATTTGTGCTAATAGTTTTACCGGCACCAATATTTAAAAATGAAACAGTTGAAGTATCAATGCATTCACCTCCTTTAAAATAAGTGAGCTTTGCTTTAGCAATGTCGATTCGGTAAATGAATTTATTTGTTAACGCCACAGATAAATTTTTACCAGGTAAACCCTCATCACTTTTTTTATTTAATTGAATATATGCAGTGAAATTATTTCGCAGATACTTTTTGCCTTCACTTATTTTAGCTACAGAAGATTCAATTGAATCATTAACTGATTCATTCTGTAAAATTTGACTACGCTGTATTGATGAATCTTGTGTTTCTGAAATAATGTTTACCGAATCTTTTTGCTGCGATGATGAGCATGAAATAAGTGTTAATAGAAAACAGCAGGCAATAATTAAAATCGTAATTGTTGAAGTACGATTTAATAGATAGGAAAGATGGCCTAATAAAAAAGTGTCGACAGAAAGTGCTTTATACATTTTAGAAATTAAATTTATTGAATCAACTTTCGAATTTGTAACC
This sequence comes from Chitinophagales bacterium, assembly GCA_046593455.1. Classification (GTDB taxonomy): domain Bacteria; phylum Bacteroidota; class Bacteroidia; order Chitinophagales; family UBA10324; genus JAJAYG01. The sequence continues at coordinate 8,839 of JBKJNS010000490.1, forward strand.
AACACCCTTAATGGTTTTAATATAATCTTCACCAATCTTTTCACGAATCTTTCGAATGTGAACATCAATAGTGCGGTCGCCAACGATTATTTGATCGCCCCAAATATCTTTAAGTATATGGTGCCGCAGAAAAACCTTCCCTGGCTTTGAAGCAAGCAATGAAAGCAAAAGAAATTCCTTGCGGGCAAAAACAATTTCATTCTCTTCAACCTTTACCGAATGCCGCTCACTGTCAATAGTAATTTTTCCTGCTTTAATTATTTCATGTTTGGTTACAAGATTCTTTCTTCTCAATAATGCATTTACTCTGCTCATAAGAAGTTTGGGTTTAATAGGTTTGTGTATGTAATCATCAGCCCCGGCAGCAAACGCTTTTAATTCTGAGAGCTCATCAGTTTTTGCAGTAAGAAAGGCAATGAGTGTATTTGCAGTTGTAGGAAAATTGCGAATGTGTTCAGTTGCATCAAAACCATCAAGGCGCGGCATCATTACATCCATTATAATAAGATCCGGATTTTCTTCTCGCGCAATCCGTATTGCTTCAAGACCATCATTAGCAGTTATTGTTTTATAGCCTTCCTTTTCAAGATTGTATGAAATAAACTCTAGAATGTCAATCTCATCATCTACAATTAAAATCTTTGCCGCCGCTGCCATGGTAAGAAATTCAATAATTGGTTAATGTTGTTTTAATAATTTGCGAAAGATGCAGTAACAATTATTGTCACGGTATAAAAAGTCGGTTATCAGTTTATTAACTAATTGTGTTCTGTTGTTAATACTGAAATAGTTTTCAATTTGAATCGAATGCTTTT
>JBKJNS010000248.1:0-4466 GCA_046593455.1 Chitinophagales bacterium
GCTTGGAATTACTCCACACAGTCATCATGTTTGTGTTTCTTGGGAAGTACGTATGGTGGGTTCACCGGGTGACACAACTAACCTTATATCAATTCCAAAATGGTCATTTAACTGGCAATACAATTATCTTTTCACTAAAGTTATTGAAGTGCCTGGTCTTTCAGTAATGGTTGGCGACGCTACATTTGACAACACATCCAACAATCCTGATAATCCAAACAATCCTCCTATGTTAATTCATGAAGGAGCACAATCTGATCAGGAGATGATGATCTGTGGATTTATTGTTATGGAATATCAGGAAGGAGACGAAAATATTATTCTTGATAGTGCTTATTACGGGTTGCCAACCGGAAACTTCGCAGTTGCTGACAAGTTGCCTTTGGAGATTTATCCTAATCCAGCAAGTGATGTTTTACATTTTGTTTCTCAACTCAATACACATGATGTTAATTGGAATCTCACTAATTCCTTTGGCGAAATTATTCGAACAGCCAATCGAAGAACAGTTCCAAAGGGTGTCTACATTCAAGACGTTGATGTTAGCGATTTACCTGCGGGAATGTATCAATTGAGTTTTCAATCTAACGATGCAACTGTGACGAAGAAGATTATTATAGTCAGATAATTATTTCTCTTATGCAGCATATAGGAATGTCAGTTGCACTCTTAAGTTCAATGTAAGAATCAGTAGTGTCCCACACGGTTGTTTCAACCATAATGGTTCCTTCTAAAGTTTCAAAAATCATTTTTACTTTTTGTTTTTCACCATTGCCGAGCAGCATTGCTTCTTCAAGTAGCTTTCGGCGATTCTCAATTTCGATCTCCGATTCCAAAATCTCATGCGTTATAAAGTGATATAGATGAAGGTCCTCTTTTAAAACTAAAGTGATCCCGGAGTTTTGCATTTAATGAAATATTGTTGAGCGAAAGATAAAAGAAATTCTTTTGAAGTAGCATCTGATTGGTCAGTTATTCTATGAGTCTGAAGAATCTAATTCAGCTCAACATACTTAACCTCAAAGTTGACAATAGCAACGGTATTATTCAGCCCTGAGGCAAGCACGCTATTTATTCTTATTAATCCATAATTCCCATTTACTGATTGAAAGAAAATACAATTCGTGTTTGAAGTAATATCAATAAAATATTTTCCTGCACTCATGTTATAAAAGAGATAATCAGTATTTAAGGTGTCGAATTGTGCCTTTGAAATACTGGTAGTTAAAAAGGTTGAGAATAAAGCATCATCATAAACAGGCAGGTTAAAAATCACCCGGTCGGCAGGGCTTATTAATTTTGGAACTGAATTAACCACACCAAAAGAAAGCTCCACATAATCTTTGATTGTTTCTGCTTCTCCATTGGGAAAACTGCTTTTATAAAACAAAGAATAGAATGGATAATTGTCAGTTACGCAACCTCCACCTTCAATAAAAACAATGTCTTTTACTTTGTAAGTTGATGAGGTATCAATTTGTGCATTTGAATCTTGCTTATTGCAACTCAGAATAATTTGTGAAATGAAAAGAAGTGCAAGGAGAGGTAATAAGTTTTTATTCTTTACTGAAGGTTTCATTTCATTTCAAAAATACAGAAATAATTCTCGCAGCAGTTTAAATGCATTACAAGATCAATTGCTCAACAACATGTCGGCGATGTTTCTTTCATTACTCAACCTTGCAACTTTATTTTGTCCGCCAAGTTTGCCAATTGATTTCATGTAATTGCGAAAGGCATGTTTTTGCAATACGGTAATTTTTAATGGCTGAAGAATATTTCCTTTAATTAAATCATCGTAGTAAATATTTTTTTGGCGAAGCAATGCATCTACTTTTTTCCTAAATGCTTCAATATCTTCGGGAGGATTCTCAAACTCAATCAACCATTCATGAAATGGCAATTCATTTCCAACAGGATTTACTTGTGGTGCAACAGTAAATTCGATTACCCTTAAGCCATCTTCATGTGCAGCCGTAATTAATGCATATTCAACTTCTTCGGCAATCACATGCTCACCAAAGGCCGAAATAAAATGTGAGGTTCGGCCGGTAATAACAATGCGGTATGGGTCTTTTGAAACAAATTTTATAGTGTCACCAATGTTGTAAGCCCAAAGGCCAGCGTTGGTAGTAAGTATTAAAGCATAGTTTACACCCACTTCAATATTTTTTAGCTGCAGTCGAGTTGGGTTATTAGAAAAAATTTCTTCTGCAGGAACAAACTCAAAGAAAATTCCTGAATCTACATTTAACAAAAGGCCATCTTCATTTTGCGAATCCTGAAAAGCTATGAATCCTTCAGATGCCGGATAAGTTTCTATTGAAGAAATTTCTTCGCCAATAGTTGCAAATAATTTTGCCCGGTATGGTTCAAAATTCACTCCGCCATAAACAAGTAATTGCAGGTTGGGGAAAATTTCTTTGATCGTTTGTTTCCCTGTTTTCTCAAGCAACTTATCAAAGTACATTTGCACCCACGGCGGAATGCCGCTTATGAGTGTCATGTTTTCATTCATTGTTTCTTCAACGATCTTCTCCACCTTCCTTTCCCAATCATCAATGCAATTGGTTTCGTAACTTGGTAATTGGTTTGCCTTTATGTAACGCGGCACATGGTGATTTACAATGCCTGATAATCTTCCTGTAAGAATTCCATTTGTTGATTCCAACTCGGGGCTGCCCGATAAAAAAATCATTTTTCCATTCACAAAATCTGTTTTACCCGTTTGAGCAATATACATGAGCAATGCATTGCGTGCAGTATCAATATGATTAGGAACCGAATCTTTTGTGATTGGAATGTACTTGACACCTGAAATTGTGCCTGATGATTTAGCGAAGTAGGCAGGTTTTCCCTTCCACAAAACATTTTCTTCACCGGCCTTTATGCGTTCTATATAAACACGCAAAGTTTCATAATCCCAAATGGGGACTTGTCTTTTAAAATCATCATAAGTTGCAATGTTGTTAAACATATGATCGCTGCCAAAAGCAGTCTTCTTTCCTTCAGTAATTAATTTATGAAACCAAAATTCCTGTGAGCGAATTGCCTGCCTGCTCCACTTTTTAATTCCTCTCGAAATCACATTGGCAAAAGGAACTGCCAGCGCCGATTTAACACCCATGCTACAAATGTATAGTGAATGACTGTTTAATAGTTAACGTTTGTATTGTATAGACCAAATTGTATTTCAGGAAGATGATGTCTTGTGAAATAAGAAATATTCAAGTTAAAAAATTATCGGGTTGTAAAATCAGATTGCAGCGTTTACATTTGCGAATTCTTTAAAAAGAAAAAGGGAGTTTAGCTCAGCTGGTTCAGAGCATCTGCCTTACAAGCAGAGGGTCGGCGGTTCGAACCCGTCAACTCCCACAGAAAGGCGAAGAATTTTCTTCGCCTTTTTTATTTAAATAATAGCATGGCAATGAAGGCTGTAGAAAGCAGTAATGAACTCATTGCATTCAACTTCATTGTTCTTTCAAAAGTGATTACTTCTTTTCCTTTCCTGAAGTCGAAATACCATTTAAAGAAATAAATGTTAACAGGAATCATTGCGACCAAATAGATAAATACAAATTGGAAGTACAATGCTTCCGCAAAAACAAATATCATTAGAACGCTGGCAATTAAAAATGCAATTGAAGAAAATATAAAAGTGCCATTAAATCCAAGCATTAAACTTAAAGAACGATCTCCTCTTCTGCTGTCTTCATCATGTTGGTAAATTTGAGTAAGCGGATACGATCCTAATAGAAAAAGCGAGCTAACAATAGCCAGAATTAAATTACCACGATCAAACAATGCAGTTTCAGCAACGCCCACCTGAACCGCTAGGTAAGTAAAGAATCCCTGAAAGATGGTAACAGACAGTGCTCCAATGACCGGAAATTTTTTCAGCCTTATTTTATCCCAGCTATATGCTTTTGAAATAAGCATGTAAACAAAAATCATTGCGGCAAATAATAAACTAACTTCTGTTGCAAGCAGTAATGAAATGAAATCAAAAACTAAAATCATGTACCATAATTCCTTGGTAACTTTTGGTGGATTCTTTAATCCACCAATAGCATTTTCATCCCGATCGAAATAACTATTGTATCCATTGCTTGCAGGATAAACAAAAAGGTGCAGTGTAATAAAAACCAAAATTGCTTTTTGCCAGTTCACATCAATCGCAATCAATGCAAACCAGAATACAGGCATAAGGAAAACCGAAAACGGAATTCTCATCAACAACAATGCATCTTTCCATTTGCGAATTTCAAAATGGTTTGCCATGAGTATTTTTTATAATCTGACTCAATATAAAAGGAAAAAGTTTTAAGATGGGAATTGAAATATTCGAAAGCGCCGACTTTACTAAAATCGGTTGCAACAATCTTCCTGTTTTTAGCCGGGTAGAAAATTCCTTATTCCAACTCTTTAAATATTCTTGCTCCATTTGAATTCTCGAAATTTTATAC
>JBKJNS010000494.1:0-8377 GCA_046593455.1 Chitinophagales bacterium
ACCCCATAATTACCTCAAGTACCATATCATTTTCTCTCGAAGAAAATTCTTACATCAATATTGAACTTCTCGATTTAACAGGTAGAAAAATAAAAACATTGGTTGATGGTGCTTTGGAAGAAGGCTATCATCAGATTGATTTAAATCGCAAACAGCTTGATGCAGGAATTTATTTTTTTAAAGTGAAAATGAATAATGAATCTTCAACGATGAAAATTATTGTAGAATAATTTCAACAGAAACAAATTGCTCTTGAACTGCTTATTCCTTACCAAACTAATTTTAAGCCGTGAGATTTATACAAAGCAATTCCTCTGTCTCTTGATAGAAAATAATAGTTTCTGTTAATTGCTTGCCAAATAAGCATTCTGTCAAATGGATCTTTGTGCTGCGTGCTTGGAAGTTTATAAAATGAACTTACATCATGCTCTGTTAATTGCAGCATTTTGTAACCTGTTTGTTTACATGCTTCGGGCAAATCTTCGGGTTTAGATTTTGGCAATTCAATTTTTCCAAGTGAGAACTTGAGAGAAATTTCCCAAAAGGTAATATAGCTTACATGAATTTCATTTGCAGTACTTTCAAGAACATTTCTGCATTGAACTGATAATTTTTCAGGATTGTATAGCGCCCAAATCAAAGTATGTGAATCAAGAAGATAATTCATGAATTTAGAAATTCTTCTTCAGTCATTTTCCAATTGCCATGAAATTTAACCGCTCCTTTACTTTGTAAAATGCCGAGTTTTCTTTTTTTCTTTTTGGGTTGGCTATGCGGAATTAGTTGTGCAACAATTTTCTTTTTCTTTCCATAGGCAACATATACTTCTTCACCACCTTTTACAAGATCAAGCACTTCACTAAAATTTGCTTTCAATTGACCAACAGTCATTGTTTTCATAAATCAAAAATAATATTTCCTAACAAGTTGACAACAATAAAAATAATTTAGCGATTGAAATTCCGCTCTCTCGAAATTCTTTCACGCTGCCTCGGATGTTTAGATTTCCCGCTGCTGTTATTGCTGCTGCCCGGTCTTCCGCTTCTGTTAAATGGGCGGCGTTCTCTTTCTGAGTGATCAACTGCAGGTGTTGCAGAAAAAGTAACATCATGCGCTCGCACAGGTACTGTTTTCTTAATCAGTTTTTGAATATCGCGCAGCAAATTCTTTTCATCATTACTGCAAAATGAAATTGCAATGCCGGTTGCACCCGCTCTGCCTGTTCTGCCAATGCGATGAGTGTAAGATTCTGCCTGCTCGGGTAAATCGTAATTGATCACATGCGAAAGATTTTTTACATCAATACCGCGTGATGCAACATCGGTGGCAACCAAAATGGTAATCTTCTTTGCTCTGAAATCATCCAATGCACGTTGTCTTTGATTCTGCGATTTGTTGCCATGTATTGCCATGGAATGAATTCTGTTTTTCGCAAGCGCTCTCACCAATTTATCTGCTCCGTGTTTGGTGCGGGTAAATACGAGAGCATGTGTTACTTCAACATCATTCTTTAAAAAATGCGTGAGCAATTCTGTTTTATTATTCTTTTCAACAAAGAATAATTTTTCTTCTACCAAAAATTCTGTTCCTGCTTCATGCTTTACCTCAACACTCACGGGATTGCGGAGCATGGAAGAAGCAAGGCGTTTTATTTCGGGTGATAAGGTGGCTGAAAAGAAAAGTGTTTGACGTGCATGCGGAACTTTAGCAACAATCTTTTTAATGTCGTTGATGAAACCCATGTCTAACATTTTATCTGCTTCATCAAGCACTAAATATTTTATGTTGTTCAGATTTACAAAACCCTGTTGCATTAAATCGAGCAAGCGACCGGGTGTTGCAATAATTACCTGCACACCATTGCGCAATTGTGCCGTCTGCGGATTTTGTGAAACGCCGCCGTAGATCACCACTTGTTTTAAGTGAAGATGCTTTCCATAGAGATTAAAATTATCGGCGATCTGTATTGCAAGTTCTCTTGTAGGTGCAAGCACGAGTGAAATAGGTCCGCCATGCGTTGTGAGTTTATCGCTCATCAATTGCAAAAGCGGTAATGCAAATGCTGCAGTTTTCCCGGTGCCTGTTTGCGCACTTCCTAATACATCATTGCCTGCGAGAATTGCAGGGATAGATTTTTCCTGTACAGGAGTAGGAATAATGTAGCCCTTGGTTTTAAGCGCTTGTAAAATGGGTGCTGAAAGATTCAGTTGTTCAAATGTCATAGTTTGTTTTTTGTTGCTGCTTATAGGCAAGCAATGTTAAATTGTTTGTTATAAAGAATGATTGATGCTTCGATGGAATACACCGGAACCAAAGTTCTTTGTGATGAAAAAAAAGTGAGGAGGAGAAATTAAACTGCGGGGAGATACTTAAATCTTTTAATCGGCAGGGCAAAACCCAACTCTGTAATCGGTGTAAAAGTAGTTCTTAATTTTTAATTAGGAATTACGAATTGAGAATTAGGAATTTGGTTTTGATTTTATCGTCTTTAAGATTGAACCAATTATTTTTAGAAGTTCATCACAATCATTTAACATTGAAACAGATTCTTTTTCAGAAAGAAAATTAGTATCTCTTAATAACCGCAGCCAATAATGGGTTTCTCTTGTTTCCTTGTAAGCGATATTAAGCTTTGCGAAAAAATCTTTTTGACTTTGCCCTCCAATTGCTTCTTCAATATTGGCGCCTATTCCAGTACCGCTTCTTAATACTTGTTTTGATAGCACATATTCTTTTTTCTTTTCACTTAAATACCGATATAATTTTATGACTCTAATAGCGAAAGCATAACTTTTTATTTGAACAACATTTTCAGTTTTCATTTCTAATTAATTATTAATTCAGGAATTACTTATCCTTTATTAATCATACACGATTCCTAATTCGTAATTCCTAATTTTATTAACTCTCACTCTTGTGCAACTTGCTATTATAAAACCCATAGGTAAAATAAATTCCCAACCCAATCACTAACCAGATTACAAAGCCAATCCAACTGGTGTAATGTATTTGTGCCATCATGTAGAAGCAGAAGATTAAACCGAGTACGGGAATAATGGAAAGATTTTTTATAACAGAATAATAGGTGAGTACCAAACATAAAATCACAAACAGCCACATGGGGAAATTACTTGCTACAATTTGGAGGTTAGAAAAATCGAGCATTTGATTCATCCATTCTTTCCCATTGGTAAAAATTAAAATTGCGGCAACAATCATCATGGGCGGCAAAATATATTTTGCATTTGCATAAGGTGTTCTGAATTTTCCGCGTGGTGCATTGGGATCAATTTGCATTCTTAAAACACCTGCACATACCAATACGAATGCGAATAAGGTTCCCATAGAAGTTAAATCCAAAACAATATTGGTTGGAATTACCAGCACCGGAATAATCACCACCCACATGGTAACAATGGTAGAAAATGAAGGTGTTTTATATTTTGGATGAATGGTTGCAAACTTTTGTGGCAGCAATCCGTCGCGGCTCATGCTCATCCAAATTCTTGGTTGCCCTAATTGAAAAACCAACAGCACACTTGCCATTGCAACAACTGCACTAATCGCAATCACTCCCGAAATCCATGTGAGATTTACTTTTTCAAAAACGAATGAAAGCGGATCACCAACTTTAAGCTGATCATACTTTACCATGCCGGTAAGCACCAATGCAATTGCAACATAAAGAATGGTACACGTGATGAGCGAATACATAATGCTTTTCGGCAGATCGCGTTCGGGATTTTTACATTCTTCTGCGGTAGTAGAGATGGCGTCAAAGCCGATGTAAGCAAAAAATACAGCCGACACTCCACCGAGTACGCCGGTAATTCCATTCGGTAAAAAAGGATTCCAATTATTTGCATCAACGTAAAATGCTCCTATGATTATCACCAAAATCACAATGGAGAGTTTTATACCAACCATAATGTTGCTGGCATTTCTCGATTCTTTAATTCCTCGGTACACGAGTGCTGTAATCAGCATTACAATTATTACTGCAGGAAGATCAGCAATGAAATGAAATCCTGCGATCACCGGTGCATTCATCCATGCGAGGTAACTTGTTTGTAGGGAAGTATTCAAATCACTCAATGCAACACCTGAACTTATTTGTGTTGCTGCATCTGTGTAACCTGCATGTGCAGAAAAATAATCGATGCTCGCCCACTCGGGAACATGAATGCCATTGATGCCGAGAAAAGGAATATGAATTTTATCGAGTAAGCCGGTAAAATAATCGGACCACGAAACGGCGACCACAACATTTCCTACTCCGTATTCCATAATCAAAGCCCAGCCAATAAACCATGCAACCAATTCGCCGAAAGCCACATAAGAATAAGTATAAGCACTGCCCGAAACCGGAACCAATGATGCAAACTCTGCATAAGCGAACGCTGCAAATCCACAGGCAACTGCAGTAAATATGAAAAGAAAAATTACACCGGGACCGCCCTGAAAACTTGCATTACCGATGGTACTAAAAATTCCCGCACCAATAATAGCAGCAATGCCGAATGCTGTTAGATCCCGAACACCAAGATGCTTCGATAATGAAACATGATCTACATCGGTTTCACCTTGCTTCACTTGCTTTAAAATGTAGTCAACAGATTTTCTGCGAAAGAGTTGGGTTAGATTCATGGGGAAATTTAAGGTTACAAAATGCGATTAAATTTTTGAAGTTTGAAAATTCAATTCTGTATTGTCTGCTTTTCATTGCCAAAAATAAACTTGAATGTGATTTTGGAATTAAAATATTTAAGCCTTGCCAACTTCACCGGAGTAAAAAAATCGGGACGAGTTAGCTGCAATAGAATTTTTTACATGAATGAAAGTGGATAAAAGGTGGAAACAAAAAAACCTAATAGCTGCTATCAATTCAAAATCTTTATCTTGCGCCACTAAAATTTTATAAGAATGAAATTTATTGTGTCATCCGGTTCATTGTTGAAGCAATTGCAATTGATTGGCGGAGTTGTAAGTACAAATACTGTTCTTCCAATTCTTGAAGATTTTCTGTTTCATATTAAAGATGGAAAGTTAACAGCTTTCTCCACCGATCTCGAGACTTCGATGAGTACTTCCCTCGATGTTGAAGCAAAGGAAGATGGAAAGATTGCTATCCCTGCAAAACTTTTGACTGATGTTTTAAAAACATTACCCGAGCAACCACTAACTTTTTCGGTTAATAAGCAAACGCTTGCAATTGAAATTACAAGTGATAAAGGAAAATATAGATTGACAGGTGAGAATGGAGATGACTTTCCGCGCATACCTGTTCCCGAAGAAACCAAAGAAATTAAATTACCATCGGCAGTAATTTCCAATGCGATCAACAAATCTTTATTTGCTGTTGGCACTGACGATATGCGCCCTGCTATGACGGGTGTAAATTTTGAACTCTCTGCTGAGGGAATCACATTTGTAGCAACCGATGCTCATCGCCTCGTACGTTACAAGCGCATGGATGCAAAGAGCACAAAACCTGCTTCATTCATTGTACCAAAGAAAGCATTGACATTATTAGGTAATGCAATGCCATCAGAAGATACTCAGGTTAAAATTTCTTACAACAGTTCAAATGCTTTTTTCACTTTCGGAAATGTGAAACTGATTTGCCGATTGATTGATGCACGCTTCCCCGATTATCATGCAGTAATTCCTGCCGAGAATCCAAATAAGTTGGTGATCAATTCAAATGATTTACTCAGTTCATTACGCAGGTTGATTGTTCTTTCCAACAAAACAACCCACCAGGCAACTTTGAAAATGACAGGTAATGAATTGCAACTCAACACCCGTGATCTTGATTTTTCTAATGAGGGAAATGAAACACTCTCATGCGAATACAATGGTGAAGATACTGAGATTGCCTTCAATGCAAAGTTTCTTATTGATATGCTCACTTCTATGAATGAAGAAATGGTGCAGTTTAATTTCAGCACCCCATCAAGAGCATGTTTGATTTTGCCGGTGGATCAAAAAGAAAATGAAGATTTGCTGATGCTGGTGATGCCGATCATGATCAATACCTGATCAGCAGTTTAGAAATAACTTAAGCTTCTTTCTTTTCTTCAGTACTTTCTTCTTTAGTTGATTCAACTTCTTCTTTTGGAATAAGATCATTTTTCTTAAGCAGGTAGTACCATTTAACCATCTTCTTCATATCACTTGTGTGCACCCGCTCAGCATCATATTCAGGGATAATCTTCGAAAAATAATTTTGTAAAGCTTTGTTATCGGCTTTAGCATCGGGTATGGTAATCTCTGTTTCTTTGTTTTGCATTTCCCTTAATACTTTACTCAGTGCAATTGTTTCATCATTCTTTAAAAAAACAGCTATGTTATCGAGTGATGAAACTCCTTGCAGCCGAGAAGAAACAAACTGAGATTTTCCATCCTCCAGTGATTTTACAATTATTCCATTTCCTTTTGAAGAAACTAATTGGTGCAAGCCTGGCAAACCGCTGATTGAAACTATATCTTTAAACTCCATAGTGGTTGTTATATTTTTAGGTGTGCAAATGTAAGAAGAATTTGAAGTTGAATTTTAAAAGATCGACTTCACTTTGAATTATTGTTTAACCATTTCCCCCATAAGACGACCCCTTTTATTACCACATTTATTTTTTTCTTTTGGCTTTTGTAGATCGCATGAATCGTTTATATTTGCCGCCCAAATAAAATAATCAATGGCTAATACAAAGAATGCGCAGAAGGCACAGAGGCAGTCGGCAAAACGAAGAGAACGCAACCGCCTACATGGCAAAACAACCAGAAATGCTGTCAGAAATGTACGTGCTTCTGAAGATAAAGGAGAAGCATTGAAGATGTTACCGGATGTTATATCTTTGGTCGACAAACTTGCAAAACAAGGAGTGATTCATAAAAAGAAAGCCGGCAATTTGAAGTCGGGGATGATGAAAAAGATTAACAGCTTGAAATAAAGATTTGTTTTCATGGCAGAAAGAGGGCGTGGTCAGCAATGGCGCGCCTTTTTTCATTTTTGTAAATTGAAGAAAATTATGGTTCGTTTAAACGGGAAGCATTTTTCGATTCATTTCAAATATAAATTCCCTTACCACTTCGTATTTCGCAAACCTTATCCCGGCTTCTTTCTTCAACAACATGATGCCACTTGCTACAAACGAAGCCGCATAATCCATCTCAAAAAATTCTGCTGAAGCGCGACTGAATTTCTCTTTATCTAATCCTCGTGCAATAGTAAGTTGTGGTTTAAAATAGAATTGTGATTCTTTGGGTGAAAGTTTCATTCCTTCTTTTAAATCATTCACAATGCCGGTGATATCATCGTGATTTTTTATGGAAATGAAAACCGTGTTCGACGGAATACCTTCGAAATTTTCCAACGCCACACGAAAGGGAACATGCATGCATGTAACAGCTGCAATTTGTTTCACCAATTCTTCTTCTTTCATTTCACTCCCGGAAAAACTGCACAGCAAAATCTGTGGCGCAGAAATCACTGCCTGATAGTGATTGAACCGCTGATGAAATCTTTTCTTCAGCATCATCACTTCATTACTCACATGTGGTGGTGGAGAAATCACAAGCAGGTATTCATATTGTTTTGAAGCAGAAACCACAGGAGGAACAATTACAGGGTCGGGTCGCGAGCGCGCTTTTGTTTCCGCATCTTCCTCATACATCACATAATCAATCTTGTGCATCCCGGTTACGTTGATGGAATAAAAACCGAATTCCTCCGCTACTTTTCCCTTCACTATATAACATCCTTTTCCTCTGAATGGAAATTTTTTTGTGGCTTCCGGAAAATGATTCGTGTCGAAAAAAAATCCTTCACGATCAAGGAAGCAACCGAACATCATGGGTTCGCCTTTTTTGGTTGATGTGGGTTTGCGGGTTACGTAGTAGCCGATGATGGAAATATTTTTTCCCGAAAGCTTTTTCAGATCAGCAGCGAGAATGCTCGCGCCATCCTCTAACTCCCTAAAGGGAGAACCGCTCTGCTGTTCGTGCGAGCGCTCTTCGCCTTTAGGGGACAGAGGGGTGCGTGCGGTGATTAACTCGAACGGCGAACACAGAGGAAAATCAAGAACTTCATTCTCATCTCTGGCATCTTCAAACTCATCATTGAAAAGTTCGGGTAAAGAAAATTTTTTGTTCTCGCCTTCAAATAATTCTTTTCGCGCCACAGATTTTTTCTGGTGACCAAGAATGGAATGAATATCCCACATCAATTCTTTTTTCGTTCTTCCAGTAAAACGAAAAGCACCGATGCGAATAAGGATGCGCAACTGTTCAACAGGAATAGAAATGCGACGGATGAAATTTTCGAGAGAAGAAAATTTTTCGTTGCGATTTCGCTCTTCAACAATTTGGTGTTGAA
>JBKJNS010000382.1:0-3079 GCA_046593455.1 Chitinophagales bacterium
GTGTCTTTATCCCAATCCCAATTTCGAATTTCATATTTCTCAGAGTTTAAATATTCTTCTCTGCCGGGCAGTGCCTCACCCAATTGCAATTCATAAACCGGTCCGTAAAAACCATAGTTACTGCTGAGTGTGGCTGCAAGAAACAAGCGCGCGATGTAGACAGCTTCATTTGCATTTTGAAGATGGAAGGGAAGAATGTCGGGTGTGTTCATCCAGAAGTTAGGGCGGTAATAATCTTTAACTTCTGTTTGTGTCAACTCTTCGAGGTACTCAATAAATTCTGCTTTGCTGTTGCGCCATGTGAAGTAAGTATAGGATTGCGTGAAACCGATTTTAGCAAGATGATACATCAACTTTGGTTTTGTAAATGCTTCTGCGAGAAATAAAGTATCAGGATGTTTTTTCTTAACGCTTGCAATCATCCACTGCCAGAAGTACAATGATTTTGTATGCGGATTATCTACGCGGAAAATATTTACACCCTGCTCAATCCAAAATTCCACAATGCTTTTTAATTCATTCCACAAACTTTCCCAGTCTTCAGTTTCAAAATTAAACGGTACCACATCCTGATATTTTTTCGGAGGGTTCTCTGCATATTGCGCAGTACCATCGGGGCGCCAGGTAAACCACTCGGGATGTTCTTCAACATAATGATGATCGGGTGAACATTGCAATGCATAATCGAGCGCGATTTCAATTCCTGCATCATGTGCTTTTTTTACCAGTGATTTAAAATCTGTGAGTGTTCCAAGTTCGGGATGAATTTCTTTGTGCCCTGCAATACCCCATGGAACACCGGGTTCACCCTTGCGTGCTTTGAGTGAATTGTTTTTCCCTTTTCTAAATGAAGTGCCGATAGGGTGAATTGGTGGCAGGTACAAAACATCAATACCCATTTCCTGTAATCGCGGCACCAAAGATTCCACATCTTTAAAAGTACCGTGTGCGCTTGGCTCGCGGGAAGTGCTGCGCGGAAATAATTCATACCAGTTGCTAAATCGTGCTTTCTTTCTATCAACATACAGCGGAAGTTCTTTGTAAGTGGTAGAAATTTCTTTGTAAGGATATTTAAGAATGAGTGCTTCAACTCTTTCACTCATTGCAGATTTTACTGCTTTGTCGTAATGCTTTTCATCACTAAGAATGTCAATGAGTTTTTTTATTTCTTCCTTATCATCTTTATCTGCATCGGCTTTAATGTTTTTCAAATGTTTGGCGCCAATGAGTAATTCAACATTTAATTTTTCCTTGCCTTCCATTCTTCTTTTTAAAGAATGTTTCCACGTGAGCGCATGATCCATCCACGCTTCGATGGTATAATAATATTTTCCTTGTTTATCAGTTATAAAATTTCCCTTCCAATGATCTTCATATAGCATGCTCATTGGAGCTGTATGAAATTTCTTTTCATCTTCATGCCTGAAAAGAATTTGTGCTCTTAACAGATCGTGACCATCGCAAAAAATATCTGCTTCTACTTCCACTTTTTCACCAATCACTTTGGCGATGGAATATTTTCCGCCTTCGATTTCGGGCGTAACATTATCTATGTAAACTCTGAGTTGGCCTTGCATGAATTACTTATTAAGCTTGCAAAGAAAATGATTTTGGGGGAGTTGTTGAATAACAGTATGAATAAATAAATATTTGGTAAAAATTATTGCTTTACAAACTTAAACGGTGCGACCTGCCCATCAACAGTGATTGTTAAAAAATAAATGCCTGAAGGGAGTTTTTCCACGTTTAAAATCCTGTGATCATTTTGTTGGGAAATATTTTGTGTGTATATTATTCTGCCGGCTACATCGTAAATATTAACTGATTGTTGATTTTCTAATCCCCAAGGAAATTGAATAGATAGATAATTGGTGCAGGGGTTTGGAAATACTTTAAATCCCATTACCGATTTTGAGTTTTCAATTCCGGAACTAAAATCATTGACTACCCGAGCCAAATAATAGCTGGTTTGATTGTCTTTAATTGAAGAGCCACCTATAACAATTTTTCCATCATCCTGCAAGTGCATACAAGTAATGTAAGCATTATCAATACTTGCTTCTCCATTTATTCCAAAGGATGAATCGGGGAAACCATCTTCTTTTAAGCGTAACAGTTCATAATTATTATTGCTTTGATATTTCAGACAAACAATTTTACCATCGGGTTGCGAAATAATTGTGTGCAGTGTTTGTGGGAATGCTGAATTTGAAATTAGCGCTAATCCTCCATTTCCAAAAGCGCTGTCGATTGATCCGTTTTGATTTACTCTTAGCAGCAATGAATCTTGAATTAGTATGATGATCTTATTATTTTCCTGTATCGTCATCGCAGCCAATCCTGCAAATTCATTCAAGACCTCATCAGCTTTTCCGTTTACTCCATAAGAAATATCAGCAGTTCCATCCTCGAGCAGGCGCTGCAACTGAATTGTTTTGGTACTATTGCTTCCATTTATAAAATCAATAGCAAGGGTAACTTTATTGTTGCTGTCAATTTCAATAAAAGCATTACGGCTTGTTGTATCTAAAACAAAAATTCCCTGATTGCTAAATGATGGATCAATGCTTCCATCTTCATTAAGCCGAAGAATAAAAATATTATTAAAACCAAAGCTTCCGCATAAAATTAGTTTGCCATCATCTTGCATAGCAGCATCCATACATGTTGAAAGATTGAAACCAGGAACATTTGGAATTAAGTTTCCAAGTATTCCATAAGCAGAATCTGGTGTGCCATCTGGTTTTAATTTGTGTATGGCAAAACTTGCCGGGTGATCATAATCCAAACTAATGGCATTTTCATAATGGTCAAAGTCAGTACCGAAATTTTCGATGATGTAAGTATTGTTTTCATTAGTGGCTGTAACCACACCTCCAGCATATCCAGAATATGCAGGAACAAGAGTTCCGTTGATTCCATAATCTGAATCATGATTTCCAATTTCATCAAGCAACATTAAATTAAATTGATAATCTGCTCTTCCGGCAGAAATGATTTTTCCATCAGGCAGAATTGCAAAATTCTCGATTATATTTATTGTATTCATGATGTAATAATTGGCGCTTGAATCATTAAC
>JBKJNS010000431.1:0-13498 GCA_046593455.1 Chitinophagales bacterium
ATAAGGACACTGATAAATTCCGATATGAATTACATATTGCCAGAACAAGTCACATGGTAAATGGAACTGGAAGGATTGACCCTATAACGAATCAAGTAGATCATGGATCGTCGCAAAAAACGTATTCATATCATATGTACGACAGAAAGGAAAATAATAAAGATTATGCATTAGGTAGCTCAACTTTTTATAAAAATGTTTTCAGGGCATACATTGAAAACTTGGAGCAAGTAAGAGCTACAAATAAAAAAAAGTAACCTTATCCTTATCAGTGAGTGTGAACGTCGCCCAAAAACAAAATAAAAAAGCGACGAAAAGTTTTCTTAGTCGCTTTTTTATTTTTGCATCCATTCCTCGGCGCGGTTATGCATTAGCAAGAATTTTTTTTTCGACCAACCTCACTCTAATTTTATTGAAGAAATTTTTTACCTTCGAATCATGATCACCAAAACAAAAAGCAAAAACAAAGTTTATCTCACGCTCCCATCGTTACTTGAAATGAGTGATGAAGAGTTCGAGAAGTTTTCGATGAGAGCCTCTCCCTATCAGTTTGAAAGAGAACCCGACGGCACAATTGTGATGATGGAGCCAACCTTTAGTTATGGCGGCTATTTAAATTCAACATTGAGCGGCGAACTTTACAACTGGAATCGCAGAATGAAACACGGATACCTTTTCGATTCAAGCACAGGATTCAAATTAGCTGATGGTTCTATAAGAAGTCCAGATGCTTCATTTGTCTTAAAAGAAAAATGGGAAGCGCTCACTGAGAAAGAAAAGAAATCTTACTCACCACTCTGCCCCGACTTTGTAATTGAACTCATGTCGCCCTCCAATGATCTTGAAGAGATGCAGGATAAAATGCAGATATACATGAGCAATGGTTGCCGCCTTGCATGGTTGATTGATCAGGAAAATGAAAAAGTTTTCGTTTACCATTCTCAATTTTCATTTACCGTTATTGAAGGATTCAATAAAAAAATTTCGGGTGAAGAGGTGCTCCCTGAATTTGAATTGGATCTTTCAATTCTTCGTGGCTGATATTCGCTTCAAACGCGCAAGTGATGCTCGTCGAAATAATTTTGTGCTCTCTCTTGCGTTACCCTACTTTCGCTAAAATTTTATTCATGATCAGTAAATTTAAAAAACAATTCCTCATAGCTGCATTGGTAATCGCAGCACTTGTTCCCTTTGCATTCACAGGTAACAATAATTATTTCGAGATTTCAAAAAACCTCGATGTGTTTGCCACACTATACAAAGAGGTGAATACTTATTATGTAGATGACATTGAGCCGGCAAAATTTATGCGCACCGGTATTGATGCCATGCTCGAATCGCTCGACCCATACACCAACTACATCAGCGAAGCCGACATTGAGGGTTATCGTTTTCAAACTACAGGAAAATACGGCGGCATTGGCGCCATCATTCGCAAGGCGGGCGACAACATGATTATTGCAGAACCCTATAAAGGTTTCGCTGCCGACAAAGCAGGATTGATTGCAGGCGATATTTTATTAGAGGTGGAAGGAAAATCTACCAAAGGGAAAAGTGTAGATGACATCAGCAAAATTTTAAAAGGAACTCCCGGCACCGAGATAAAAATTTTGATACAACACCCGGGTGAAAAAAATACAGAGCTTAAAACATTTATGCGCGAAGAAGTAAAAGTAAACAGCGTGCCCTATTGGGGAATTGTAAATAATAATATCGGTTACATCCGCCTCACACAATTTACCGAAAACTGCGGGCAAGATGTTGCAGCTGCTTTGAAAGAATTAGAAAGCAAAAATCAATTGAAAGGGTTGGTTTTTGATCTGCGCGGCAATCCCGGTGGTTTATTAAATGAAGCAGTAAATGTTTCAAATATTTTTATTGATAAAGGTCAGTTGGTGGTAAGTACAAAAGGGAAAGTAAAAGAGTGGGATAAAATTTATAATTCATTGAATGAAGCCATTGATGCAAAAATCCCGCTGGTGATTTTAGCTAACAGTGGCTCGGCTTCAGCATCTGAAATTGTAAGTGGAACCATACAGGATTATGATCGCGGAGTTATAATTGGTCAAAAGACTTATGGAAAAGGATTGGTGCAAACAACGAGACCATTAACCTATGGCACACAATTAAAAGTTACTACTGCACATTACTTTACACCGAGCGGTCGCTGCATTCAGGCATTGGATTATGAACACAGAAATGAAGATGGCAGTGTGGGAAAAATTCCTGATTCACTAAAACATCCTTTCAAAACAAAAGCAGGAAGAACTGTTTTTGATGGTGGCGGCGTAGATCCCGATTTTGCTCTGGTGCCCGAAAAATTTTCACCCATTGCATCAAGTTTGTATTCTAAGAATTTAATCTTCGATTATGCAACGCAATACAAATTGGCGCATGCAACTATTCCTTCGGCATTGGAATTTCATTTAACCGATGCTGAGTACGATGATTTTGTAAAATCGCTGAACGGAAAAGACTACGACTACACCACCAAGAGCGAAGAGAAACTAAAAGACTTTAAGAGTGCTGCCGAAAATGAAGAATACTGGAATGCTTTAAAAGAAGACTACGATCATTTGCAATCAGAAATGAAACACGATAAAGAAAATGATCTTGTTAAATTTAAAGATGAGATCAAAGGATTGCTGGAAGAAGAAATTTCGATGCGCTACTATTATCAGAATGGTAGAATTGAAGCATCATTAAAAGATGACCCTGAAGTTGCAAAAGCAATTGAAGTTTTAAATGATACTGAGTTGTATACTAAAACACTGCAGGCATCAAAATAGAAATTATATTTCAATTGAATACAGGGCTGTTACCTTTGCGCTAACAGCCCTGTTTCATTTTGTAACATTTAAATTTTTAGGGAAATGAAAAAATTCCTTTTGTGTTCTTTCGTGTTATCGCTTTCGTTTTCTTCAATGGTGTTTTCGCAGTCTACAGATTCAACATTGATGATTAATTTAAAAGAGCATATTTATTTTCTCGCCTCCGATAAATTACAAGGCCGGCAAACAGGTTCAAAGGGTGAAGCCGCTGCTTCAAAATACATTATCAATAATTACAAGAAACTCGCATTAAAACCAATGGGAAGCGATGGTTCTTACCTGCAGGAATTTAAATATGATGTTGGAAAAAAAGTAACCGGGAAAAATTCATTTACCATCAATGCAAAAACCATTGTTCTCAACAATGAATATTTTCCCATCAATGCAAGCGGCAATGGAAAAGTAAAAGGAAGTATTGTTGATGTGGGTTATGGAATTTCGGCATCAGCAATCAAGTATGATAGTTACAGCGGCATGACTGACATTAAAGGAAAAATATTTTTGATGGAATGCAGTACACCCGATGGTGACAGTCCGCATTCGCAATATGGACCTTACGCCGATGTGAAATCAAAAGTGGAAGCAGCAAAAGCTAAAGGTGCAATCGCAGTCATCTTTACAAACACCAATGATAAAGCCGATGATCTTGAGGCAAACCTCGATCGCAAATCTTTTGATGCCGGCATTCCTGTAATCTTTTTGAAAGCTGATGCATGGAAAAAAGTTAAGCGTGAACAATTCAATGTATTGGAATTAAAAGTTACACTTGAAAAAATTACTGTTACCGGTCACAACGTGGTTGCATTTTTAGATAACCATGCTGCTAACACAATCGTGATTGGTGCGCACTACGATCATCTTGGTTACAATGAATATGGGGGTTCACTTTACCGAGGTGAAAAAGCCATTCACAACGGTGCCGATGATAATGCAAGCGGAACAGCGGGAGTAATTGAATTGGCCAGACTCTTTTCTTCAAACAACATCACAGAAAAAAACAATTTCATCTTCCTGAATTTCTCTGGTGAAGAATTAGGATTGGTTGGTTCAAAAAACTGGATAGGCAATCCAAGTTACGATTCATCAAAAATTAATTTTATGGTGAACATGGATATGATAGGAAGATACAATGCTGAGAAAGGAATGGAAATCGGAGGGCTTGGAACTTCACCCAATGCTTTTAATTTCATAAGATCGTTTTCATTCGACTCACTCAAACTTAAGCTTACCGATGGCGGCACAGGGCCCTCTGATGAAACTTCATTCTACCTGGCAAACATTCCGGTGCTTAATTTTTTTACCGGCTCGCACGAAGATTATCACAAGCCAAGTGATGATGCTGATAAAATTAATTACACGGGCGAAGCAAAAATTTTAAGAATGATTGAAAACATTGTGCTTCAGGTTGATGGTAAAGGAGTTCTTCCTTTTACAAAAACAAAACAAACTGATAATGGTGATGTGCCCGAGTTTAAAGTAAAGCTGGGAATTATCCCCGACTACTTGTATGAAGGTGAAGGTTTAAGAATTGATGCTGTTAATGATGGCCAGCCTGCTGCCAATGGTGGTTTACAAAAAGGAGATATCGTTTTATCAATGGGTGATTATCTTATTTCCGACATTATGGTTTATATGAAAGCACTTGCCTCATTTAAAAAAGGAGATACCACAATTGTGAAAGTGAAAAGAAACAATGAAGAAAAGGAATTCAAGATAACTTTTTGATCGGTCAATCTGCACAGTGTCGCTCATTTTAAATATCGAAACATCATCATCAGTTTGCTCTGTTTGTATTTCAAAAGATGGTGACATGCTTGGTATCAAAGAAGATGTTTCTGAAAACAATCACGCATCAATACTTATAATTTTAATTCAGCAGCTATTTAAAGAGTTGGAAATTAAAATTGAATCGCTCGATGCAGTTGCGGTGAGTGCAGGCCCGGGATCTTATACCGGATTAAGAATTGGAGTTGTTACTGCAAAGGGACTTTGTTACACACTTTCAAAACCATTGATTGCATTGGACTCTCTTGAAATATTAAAAGAAGGCATGCGGGAAAAATATCCTGAGATGGAGAATAATTATTTTCCCACTATTGATGCAAGAAGAGATGAAATTTATTTTGCGCTCTTTACCCATGATGCAACGATTCTTGCTTCCCAAAATATTTTGCTTACCAATGAACTTCCTTTCAAATATAATTTGAATAATAAAATTATCGTTGCGGGCAGCGGCGCTGTAAAATGCAAAGCGAGCTGGAAGAGCAGCGATTCGGTAATCTTCGAAAACAATCTTCAAACTTCTTCCAAGTATATGTGTGCCTTATCAGAAAAAAAACTGCAGAATAAAGATTTCGCCGATGTGGTTTCATTTGAACCACAATACATTAAACCGGTTTATATCGCAGTATTAAAATAGCAGTCGGAGCATTCTCATTTTATCCTGTTCAGATACTCTTTTTCCCTATTCGAAATTCTACAATCTGTTTTCGATGCAATAAATTGTTTGATAAGTCAAATAATCAATAATTTCGAATTATTAAACATTACATAACTATGGAACTCAATTATAGCAAACTCAGAAAGGGATTTCTGAAATTACGTGCAATCGCGCACCCATTAAGGATAAAGCTTTTAGAATTCATTGAAGAAAAAGGTGAGATTAATGTTACAATTATTTATAAAACATTAAACCTGGAACAGGCAGTAGCATCGCAGCATTTAAAAATACTGCGTGATGCATCACTTGTAATTACAAGGCGCGATGGAAAAAAGATCTTCTATTCGGTAAATAAAGCTAACATTAAAACGATGGTTGATTTGGTTGATAAGCTCGAATTCAAAAAGTAATATCTTTGTGAGCAAATATTTTCACTTAGATGTTAGTAGAACAGCTTTATACCAATTGCCTTTCGGAGGCAGCATACTTTATTGAATCGAATGGCGAAGTTGCCGTGATAGATCCGCTTCGCGATTATCAAACATATCTTGATAAAGCTGGTGCGAGCAATGCATCAATCAAGTATGTTTTTGAAACACATTTTCATGCTGATTTTATTTCGGGGCATCTTGACTTGTCTAAAAATTCAGGAGCACCTATTATATATGGACCCGAAACCGAAACAAAGTTTCCTGTGCATATTGCAAAAGATGGTGACCGGTTTAAGATCGGCAAAGTTGAAATTGAAGTAATGCATACACCCGGTCATACTCCCGAATCAACGAGCTATCTTTTATACAATGAAGAAGGAAAACCATATTGCATTTTTACAGGCGATACTTTATTTGTAGGTGATGTAGGAAGACCTGATTTGTTTGGCGCATCAATAACCAAAGAAGAACTTGCTTCAAGAATGTATGATTCTTTGCAGCGCCTAAAGCAATTACCTGATGATGTAATTGTTTATCCCGCACATGGACCCGGCTCATCTTGCGGAAAAAATATTGGCAAAGAAACCTGGAGCACTATCGGCATTCAGAAAAAACTGAATTATGCATTGCAGGATATTAGCCGCGAAGAATTTGTAAAAGCAATTACTACCGGCCTTACTAAGCCGCCTCAATATTTTCCATTGAATGCAAGAATTAATAGAGAAGGTTATCAATCAATTGATACAGTGATCAGTAATGGAATGAAAGCATTTTCGGTAAATGAATTTGAAACTGAAATGAAAAAGAAAGGTACTGTTGTTATAGATACGCGGCATCAGGATGTTTTTGAAAAAGGATTTCTTCCGGGTTCAGTTTTTATTGGATTGAATGGAAGGTTTGCTGAATGGGTGGGAACGGTTTTAAACATCGACGAACATTTTCTAATTGTGGCAGATGAAGGAAAAGAAAAAGAAGTAGTAACACGTATGGCTCGTGTTGGTTATGATAATATCAGCGGATTTCTTTCGGGAGGTTTTGAAGCATGGAAGAACGCCAATAAAAAAATTGACATGCTGATTTCTATTGATGCCGATGAAATGTTACTCGACTACAATCACGATCAAATTAAAGTGGTAGATGTTAGAAAAGAAACTGAGTTTGAAGGCGGGCATGTTGAAGGCGCAATGAATGTAGTATTAAATGATTTTAATAATGATGTTGAAAAACTGAATAATCAAACAAGCGATCAATTATATGTTCACTGCCTTGGCGGTTACAGGTCAATGATTGCAGCATCACTTTTGAAACGAAAAGGTTTCAATAATATAAGAAACATAACAGGCGGATGGGAAGCCATTCAAAAAACCCGAATGCCTGTAGTATTGCCACAGTTTTCGGCAAGTTGATTTCATTTTATTTATTTATTTCTGAATCTTAACTAAGAAAGTCGTTTCACATATTGAACAATGGGATTATTTAAAAGATTTCAAATAAGGCTTGTAAAAATTAGTGTAATTGTATTTGCAAGTTTAGTTTTTTTAATTACAGGTGCTTATGTATTTGCACTTTTTCAAAAAGATAACATCCTAAAAAAAGTAACTACCACTATCAATCAAAACATTAGCGGTAAAGTTTTTATTGGTGATATTGATTTTACTTTGTTTGAGAAATTTCCTGCTCTTTCCATTCGGCTTGAAAATGTTTCCATTACCGATTCTCTGGTGAATTATCATAAAGATACTTTATTCAAAGCACAGTCAATGGCATTTCAAATTAAAATTTTAAAACTGATTACAGGTGATGTTTCATTTGGATCTTTCATTTTGAGCAATGCAAAAGTTTCAATACTTAAAACAGCGAATGGTTTTTCAAATTCACAATTGATCAGGCCTACCAAATCAACTTTTTCGGGAGAAAAAAAGAAAAACGGTGAGTCTGTTCCGCAGCTTCAAAAAATCATTCTCAACAATGTTTCCTTTAACATGAGGGATTCGACGAAAATGAAATTTTTCAGTTTCAAAGTAAAGAATGCATTTGTAACAACGGATCAGCTTGACTCGGTGATCTCAATTAAAATGGCTGGTAAAATACATTTTGATCATTTGATTTTTAATGTTGTTAAAGGCGGATACTTAACCGATAAAGATGTTAACATAAATCTTCTGGCCAATTTTAATCTTGCAGCTTCTTCACTCACGATTGAAAAGGGAAACCTTGAAGTTGATCGCCAGAAACTTTTAGTAAATGGTAAATTTCTATTCAGCGGAACGTCAACTATGAAATTGCATTTCGAATCCAGTGAGATATTACCCTCGGTTGCTTTCAGCATGCTTCCTGATTTGGTCGGGAAAAAACTTTCGGTATACCAAATGCAAAACCCGGTAATGGTAAGTGTTTTTGTAAACGGGCCAATTGCAGCAGGCAGCAAACCTGTTGTTGATGTTTATTTTAAATCAATTGACAACACGCTTTCATTTGCAGGTCGAACTTTTGAGAACCTTAATGTACTTGGTTATTTTATGAATCATGTAGACAGTACGAAGATTAACGACGATCATAATTCAAGAGTGTATCTACCTGTTTTCAGCAGTTACTTCAATGGTGTATTGCCCATGAAAGCAGCGATAATTGTTACTGATTTGCTTGAACCAAGATTGTTTATGGTTGCCGATGTAAACCTCAATCAGGATAATGAGGTTGTAAATTTAAATACTGAAAAATTCAGAGTTATGTCAGGCATTGCAAATGTTCATTTTAATTTCAATGGGCCTCTCGTTGATTATGTTGATACCATAAATTATAAACTGATTGCAGATATTGCGGGAAATGTTTTTATCAAAAATTTATCATTCGATTATATTCCAACCGGTTATGAATTCAGAAACGTGAGAGGCAGTTTTGATTTTGATGAAAATGATTTAAATGTTGACTCGCTTTTTTTAGAGGTAAACAAAAGCTCAGCATCCATCCAAGGAAATATCAAGCAGTTTATTTCGGTATTGTTTGTTCCTACAGTTAAGGCCGTGGCAATCCTTGATGTTCAGGCAGGGACTTTGGATTTTAACGCGCTTAAAAAAACAACTGTATCAAATACTGGAAGAACCACAGCGGAAGACAAAAATCAGACGTCGAAAAAGAAACCCGGCTTAAACAAAATCGCATCAACTATTGGAATGATCATTAGTAAAATCGAACTCAATTTAAACTTAAGTGCTCAAAAAGTAATCGTCAATCGGTTTGTGGCCACAGATTTAACCAGCAACCTTTCAGTTACCAGCGACCAAATTAATTTTAGCAATACAAGCATGAATATTGGAGGCGGAAGTTTTAAATTAGATGGCGGGGTTAATCAGTTAAACCAAAGTATTCGTAGAATAAACATTGCCTCGGTAATTAATAATGTTGATATAAGTACTATGATGTATGCATTCAATGATTTTGATCAAAAAGGAATCACCTCCAAACAAATTAGCGGAAAACTTTCGGCCCAAATAAATTTTAAAGCCAATAGTAAAAATTTAAAGATTGACCCTAATAGTATGGTGGGTACTATGAATATTTCAATAAAGAAAGGAGAATTAAGGAACGTTGAAGGATTTAAAGAAATTCAGAAATATATTTTCAAAAATCGCGACTTCAACAACATTCAATTTGCCGAAATCAAAAATAGATTTGCCATTAATGAAACAATGATTGATATTTCGAAACTTGAATTATACTCTTCTGTAATGACTTTATTTGTCGATGGTAAGTATGACCTCAGGAAAGTAAATACCAATATGACCATTCAGGTTCCTTTCAGTAATTTAGAAAAGAAAGATGGAAAGGAAAGATTAGATAAATCTGATTCAACACTAATAACCGGTGGAAGTTTATTCTTTAGAGCTACCAATAAAGATGATGGAAAGATTCAGGTCTCGCCAATCCTCATTAGAAAAAAATCTGATAAAAACCGTGATGCTAATAATCAGAATAAAAAATCTAATGCTTCTTCAAGCGATTCATCTTCAAATAATATAAAGAAGAAACACCCCTGAGTTTTTTGCTTAATAAGAATTTCAATTCACTTCATAAATAATTTTACCTCTCATCCGTCATACATTTACTTATGGCAAAAGAAGATCAATGGTGGGCCGATGATAAGTTACCGAAGGCAAAAATCAACAGAGAGTCACTATCCGAAGCTGCACATTTATTCAGTTACCTTAAGCCATACAGGATTCAATTTATTGCTGCACTCTTTTTTCTTTTCCTCAGCAATCTTTCTACAATGGTGTTTCCATTTGTTACAGGAAAATTGATTGACTCGGCATTGCTCAAAGGATCGGGCATCGGAATTTTTCAAAATATCAATCAGGTTGCAATCATACTCATGGTGGTGTTAACTTTTCAGGCAATGTTTTCATTTGCACGAATATCATTGTTCGCTGTTGCGGGTGAAAAAGCATTGGCCGACATGCGGCGTGATACTTATACACGCATCCTCACCCTACCAATGAAATTCTTTTCGCAAAGAAGAGTGGGTGAATTAGCAAGCCGCCTTTCAAGTGATCTATCGCAAATACAGGATACAATTACTACCACACTCGCAGAATTTTTGCGGCAGGTAATTACCCTCATCATCGGCGTTACTATCATATTTAATATTTCAACGAAGCTCACGCTGGTAATGCTTTCAGTTTTTCCTGTACTCATTATTGTTGCTGTTTTATTCGGAAAATCAATTCGCAAACTCGCACGCAAAGCACAAGATCAATTAGCTGATGCCGGTACGGTGGTGGAAGAAACTTTGCAAGGCATCACCAATGTTAAAGCTTTCAGTAATGAAAAATTTGAAATCAAGCGTTACAGCGGCAGCATTAATAAAGTGGTAGCACTTGCATTAAAGAGTGCAAGATTGCGTGGCGCATTTGCATCTTTTATCATCTTCTGCTTGTTTGGTGCTATCGTTTTAGTAATGTGGTATGGTGCTTCCCTCATTCAAACTAATGAATTGACCGTGGGTGAACTTACTTCATTCATTATGTACACCACATTTGTTGGTGGCTCAATGGCAGGTTTTGCTGAAGTATATTCTCAATTGCAAAAAACAATTGGTGCAACGCAGCGCGTAAGAGAATTACAAAAAGAATTGCCCGAAGATGTTGATCTGGTGAATGAAAAAATTATTCCTGAAAATAAATTGAACGGCAATGTTGAATTCAAAAACATTTCATTCAGTTACCCGGGCCGAAAAGAAATGAAGGTGTTAAAGGATGTTTCATTCAAAGCAGAGTACGGACAAAAGATCGCCATCGTGGGACCGAGTGGTGCAGGAAAATCAACCATGGTGAATTTGCTGTTGCGATTTTACAATGCCGATGCAGGCGACATTCTTTTTGATGGCAGAAATGCAAATGATTTTCCTTTAACACAACAGCGTAAGCAAATGGCTTTTGTGCCGCAGGATATTTTATTGTTTGGCGGAAGCATTAATGAAAATATTGCTTATGGAAAACCAGGCGCAACCGAAGAAGAAATTATCGAAGCTGCAAAGCAAGCCAATGCACATGATTTTATTATCAGTTTTCCCGATGGGTACGAAACAATTGTTGGCGAACGCGGCATTCGTTTATCGGGCGGGCAGCGCCAGCGTGTTGCAATTGCCAGAGCGATTTTAAAAGATCCTGTGATTCTTTTATTGGATGAAGCCACCAGTTCACTCGACTCTGAATCGGAAAGATTGGTGCAGGATGCATTGGAAAAATTAATGCAGCATCGAACTACTTTTATTATTGCACACCGCCTTGCCACGGTTAAAAACTCTGATCAGATTATTGTACTCGACAATGGAACAATTGCTGAGCAGGGAACACATGATGAGTTGATGCAGAATGAAAACGGATTGTATAAGAAATTAGCGAGCATGCAGTTTGCCACCAATCCTGTTCTTCAACCCGAAGAAATCTAGCATTCAGTACTCTTAACAACTTATTCTTTCAATCCTGTTAAATTTGCGGCACTAAATTTTTTTAGAATGAAGAAAATATTTCTGTTGATTGTTGCAGTTTTTATATCGCAAATTATTAATGCGCAACAACTCGAAGCGTTTCAGGAAAATGAAAAATTCGGGATCAAGGAATCTGTAACCGGCAAAGTGGTAGTGCCTGCAAAATATGATGAGATCTACTCTTTTTCCGAGGGACTTGCCATGGTTTCTATAGCGGGAAAATTTGGGTTCATTGATAAAACCGGAAAAGAAATAGTTCAACTCAAGTACGCCGAAACAACTAGTTTTTCTGAAGGATTGGCTGCTGTTTCAAATGGAGAAGAGTGGGGCTTTATTGATAAAACAGGTAAGGAAATTATTCCGCTTACCTACCAGGAAGTGAATAGTTTTAGCGAAGGCCTTGCTGCAGTGATTATAGATGATCTTGCCGGCTACATTGATAAAACAGGTAAAGTGGTGATACCGCTTAGCTATGATTATTGTATGCCATTCGCTCAGGGTCTTGCAATTGTTGAGAAGGATGGTTTCTCAGGTGTAATTGATCAGAAAGGAAATTTTGTTGTTTCAATGAGGTATACCGAGATTGATGATTACTCACAAGGTCTTGCAGCAGCAAACTTCAATGGCAAATGGGGTTACATTAACCGGCAGGGAGAATTAGTGATCGCAGCAGATTACGATTATGTTTTTCCTTTCAGTGAAAATTATGCAGGCGTAATGATTGGTGATAAAGGCGGCTACATTGATTTAACCGGCAACATCGTAATACCGATGGTATATGACAGATTGGGAATTTTTTCTCAGGGCACTTCACTCGTTGATATTGCAGGCAGGCAATTTTATATAGATAAGAAAGGAAACTGCGTGGAAAGGGAAGGACTTACCTGTCCGAAATAATTTCAAAACTTATTTTTCATTTCACACCTAATTATTTTTCTACTGACCAAAGCGCGGATTCACAACATTGTTATAGATAGAACCAAACGTATAACTGATACCAAACGAAGTAAAATAATTGTAACTCGTTGAAAGCTCCTTTTGTTGTGTAAGCACTTCTTCATCAGTAGCGCCGTAGCCGGGCAGATTCAGTTGATCATGAATGATTGAGCCGCCGCCATATAAATTCATTGATAGCCCGCCAACAATTCTCCACTGTAACTGTGTAAACAAGCTCACCTGATTCTTTGAAAAATCGTGGAAGTAATTTGATCCCGTAAGCGATGTTGAAACCGATCCCCACTTCTGCTGCAAAACCAAAGTTGCCCGTAATGATTGCGACACCAAAAATTCTTCCTTCTTATTGTAGATAGTGGTATCAATATAAATCTGGTACGAAGGTGTTACCTCATACAGAAATGTAAATGTTTTTGAAGTGGATTTTGAGTAAGGAAAAATATCATACTCAATTGCCGGTGAAAGTTTAGCGAGCAAATCAAAATTGCTATAAGTCGAATGTCTGATTGAACTGCTGCCTCCAAAACTCCAATGATCGGTAATGCTTTTTACAATGAGCGCGTTTATATTTTTTGAATCTGTTTTGCTGTCGTAAATAAAATCATTGTAATCATAGTGCGATTTGTTAATACTGCCGCTTACGTTGAGGTTGATCTTCCATTCATTAGTCACTTTATTGGCAGAAAGATTTCCGTAAACACTTAAGCTGTTCGATGATTTTTCTCCTTGACCATATCCTTCTGCACTCACGCTGAATACCCAACTCTTCCAATGGTCAACAGGGTTGGCATCAGCTTGATTTTTATTTCCTTCCTCAAATTCAATTTTTATTTTATTGGCTTCGGGCAAGTAC
>JBKJNS010000449.1:0-4620 GCA_046593455.1 Chitinophagales bacterium
TGAAATTTTTCTTTCACGTCTGCTACTGTGCGGCTTAAGATTTCCTGCCACCTAAAATATTTTTATTGAATATCTTATTTATGATCACTCAACCATTTCTTGAACTCTTGAATTTCATTTGTCTGCGCCGTGATCATTTGCTGAGCCATCTGTTTTATTTCATCATGGTGTCCGTTGGCAATTTCACTCTTCGCCATTTCTACTGCTGACTCATGGTGGGGTATCATCATCATCACAAAATCTTTGTCAGCATCATTGCTCATTTGCATTTGTTTCATTCCATGTTCCATGGGCTCCATCGCCTTCATCAACGCGTCTTCATTGCCTGCTGATTTTTGGTCGACAGTTGAAGTGCTGTTTAAAAAAGTTTTTAGTTTTCCCTGCTCTTCCTTTTGATCAATAATTATTTGCCGAGCCATCGCTTTTATTTTTTCGTCTTTACCCGAGGCAATTTCTTCCTGCGCCATGTCAATGGCTCCCTGATGGTGCATAATCATCATCGTGGCAAAGTCGTAATCAAAGTCGCGGGTCATTTGCATGGAATTCATTTGCTTCATCATATTGTCCATGCTTTTCATCATCTTCATGCCCGCCATCATTCCGGTGCTGTCTTTTTCATCCATCTTCATGTCCTTCATTGAATCTGATTTGTTGCCTCCCGATTTGCAAGAGGTAAATGCTGCCGTGACAATGAGCAGGATTAACATTAGCGGTGACATAATTTTTTTTTGTTTCATGATTTTGTTTTTTTTAGTTGTGAATGAATTATTAAACTGTTAAAAAAATTTCATTTCAATTTCCTAACTGACTCTGATTGGTTGCGCATATTCTGAGTGCAATAAGCAGAGCGGCTATACTCTGTGAAAAAAAACTTGCCGCTCTGCGAATTGCATTCGTGCAATTACTAACTCAAAAAGTTTTTTGCTTAAATGCATATTATTTTTCGATACCCATGCTTCATTCGCTGCTGAACTGAGAAGAGATGGTATTGCCATTCGAGGTGAGCGTTGCAACGGCTTTAAATGAACCGGTGTTTGCTCCTGTTGCCATCAGCATTCCATTCATATTCATCAAGTCAACATTTTTTGATGTACCGTCTTTGTATTGAAAGGTTGCTCTGCCTGTCCATCCATTTACATCGAGCGGCTCTGTTTTATCATCGAGCGGATAGAAGTTTACATCCTTTCCGTCAATCACCATTTCTAAGTGATTGTGTTCTCCGGCTTCCACAACAATTCCCTTGTGAGGACCCGCGCCGAACTTGTTCAGCTCATGCGTTTCCGCCTCTTCGCCACTCTCTGCGGTTGTAGCAGGAGCAACCTCGGTTGGAATTAAAGACATTGTGTCTTTCATCTCTGTTTTTTTCTCACCTGCATTTCCACAGGAAGAAATGAATGCTGCTGTTGCGAGGAGCAATACAGCGATTACTGATTTTGTTTTGTTCATTTGATTTTGGTTTTTGGTTTTGAAATAATGATTGTTAAGAATGAAAAAAAATTTTACCCTGTTAAAAAATTATGTTGTCGCTGATTCCTTCAACGGATTATTTTCTACCTGTTCAAAATATGTTTCAAGTGCTTTCTTCCCGATCAGTGAAAAAACAATCGGGCTTACGATCAGGTCAAGTGCAGTTGAACTAATCAAGCCGCCCAGAATCACTGCTGCAACCGGGTACAAAATTTCTTTTCCGGGTGCGCCGGGATTGAAGAGCAAAGGTAAAAGGCCCAGGGCAGCAACAAGCGCTGTCATCATCACTGGAACCAATCTTTCCAGTGATCCACGAATGATTAATTGCTCATTAAACTTTTCGCCTTCGTATTGTATTAGATGAATGTAGTGCGATACACGCATGATGCCATTGCGCGAGGCAATGCCTGTGAGCGTGACGAAACCAACCATCGTGGCAATAGAAGTAACTCCACCTGTAAGCCACACGGCAATCACACTTCCAATCAATGCAAGCGGAATGTTCATCATGATCTGCATCACAATAAGGAACGATTTGAACTGACTGTAAAGAACGAGTGCAATGCCAATCAGCACAACGATGCTCAAAA
Source organism: Chitinophagales bacterium (assembly GCA_046593455.1). GTDB lineage: Bacteria > Bacteroidota > Bacteroidia > Chitinophagales > UBA10324 > JAJAYG01. The sequence goes on from JBKJNS010000449.1 coordinate 2,058, forward strand.
TAAAAATCAACCGCGATGCCGCCTGCTGACTTTCATATTGCCCCCCGTACTCAATAAAATAACCCGGCGGCAGTTTCACATTGTCGGCGATTTTATCTTTTACTTCGAGCACCATGCTTGCAAGATCACGACCGCTTGCATTGAGTGAAACCGTGATTTCACGTTGCGCATTCACATGACTGATCGTATTCGGTCCCGGCTCTTCTGAAATTTCTGCAACATCTTTTATCGGAATCATTTCGCCTGTAGGTAAACTGATCAACGCGTTTTCAATCGAGCTCAAATCTTTTCGCGCATCTTCCGAAAGTTTCAGCACGAGGTCAAATCTTTTTGCTCCGTCAATGATTTGTGAAACAGCTTCGCCCTGAAATAACGTTTGCAGTTCTTTCACCACATCACCTTTCTGCAAACCGTATTTCAAAATTTTGCTGTCATCAACTTTAATGTTGAGTTGCGAAATCAAAACCTGTTGCTCCACTTTCAAATCAGAAACTCCTTTTACATCTTGTATATTTTTTTTCATCTCATCAGCAAGACCTCTGAGCAGTGTAAGATCATCGCCGTACAATCTAATGGCAACCTGTGCCTGCACACCTGATAATAAATGTTCGAGCCGATGCGAAATTGGTTGACCTACAACTACCACCACACCTTGCACTTCATAAAGATTGCTGCGAATTTCGTTCACCACTTCTTCTTTCTTTCGTTTCGATTTGGTGTAATCAAGTTCCACTTCAATCTCGGTGGAGTGAACTCCTTCAGCATGTTCATCCAATTCAGCGCGACCGGTACGGCGCGCTGTGTAGAGCACTTCAGGGACTTTCAGAATTTGCTGTTCAGCAATGGTTCCCAGTTTATTTGATTCAGAAAGTGCAATGCCCGGTCGGGCAAACATATTGACAGTGAGTGATCCCTCATTGAACTCCGGAAGAAATTCAGAACCGAAAGAAAAGAAAACGAACAGCGCAATAATGAAAAGCAATGCTGCACCACCAATCACTGTTTTTGGTTTCTTCAATCCCCAATTCAAAATTTTTACATCCCACTTCTTCAGCCATTGCACCACCACTGTATCTTTTGATTCCAAAAGCTTTCCTTTCGAAAGAAGATAATAGCACATCACAGGCGTAACGGTGAGCGACACGAGCAAGGAGGAAAGAATGGAAGTGATGTAAGCGATACCCAGCGGAGAAAATATTCTTCCTTCCACACCACCGAGAGCAAATAAGGGAATAAAAACAAGCACTACAATCACTGTTGCATAAACAATGGAGTTTCGTACTTCGGCAGATGCCTCATAAATCACGAGCATAACATTCCGTGGTTTATCAGACAGGCGATTTTCTTTCAGCCGCCGAAAAACATTTTCAACATCAATGATGGCATCATCCACCAATTCACCAATGGCAATTGCCAAGCCACCAAGAGTCATCGTATTCACCGTCAGTCCAAACTGATGAAAAATAATTGCGGTGATTGCGATGGAAAGCGGAATGGCAGTAAGTGAAATAATTGTTGTGCGAAGGTTGAAGAGGAAGATGAAGAGAATGATGATGACGAGAATGGAACCGTCACGTAATGCCGCAAGTACATTGCTTATTGAATTTTCGATGAAATGTTTTTGCTGAAACACATCTGGATTCAGCTTCACATCTTTCGGCACCTGCTTTTGCAAATCGGAAATTGCGGCGGTGATTTTTTCAGTGAGGTCTGATGTGTTTACGCCGGGTTGTTTTTCTACTGCAAGAATCACTGCGGGTATTCCATTCACGCTTGCATCGCCGCGCTTGGGCTTCGCACCGAAACTGACTTCAGCAATATTCTGAACAAGAATTGGTGTGTTGTTTTTAGTACCAACAACCAAATTTTTTATTTCATCGAGCGAAGTGATTCTTCCCAAATTGCGAATGAGAATTTCCTGACCGTTGCGCACATAAAAATTTCCAGTGCTGTTGTTATTCGAGTTGCGAAGTGCAATCTCCACCTGAACTACTGAAATTCCAGCAGCATTCATCCTGATCGGATCGAGCAGCACCTGGTATTGTAACACATCGCCGCCAATGGGAATCACCTGTGCCACACCGGGCACAGAAAGTAACCGTGGGCGAATGGTGTAATCGGCGAGTGTGCGCAGTGCAGCTTTAGAAGTGGTATCACTTGAAACGCCAATAAGCATGATTTGCCCCATAATGGAAGAGATGGGACCCATTGCAGGTACTACATCAGCGGGCAATTGCGCTTGTGCGAGTTGTAATTTTTCGGAAACGATCTGGCGATCCTTCAAAACATCGGTGCCGTAAGCGAACGTGACGAACACCATTCCCAATCCAATCGTTGAACTGCTTCGCACTGCTTCTACGCCGGGTGCACCGTTCATGGTTCGCTCAACAGGAAGTGTAACGAGTTGCTCGACTTCTTCCGGTGCCATTCCTTCTGCCTCCAGAAAAACTACTACTTGTGGTTTGTTTAAATCGGGCAGCACATCTACCGGCAAATGTGTGGCAGTATAAAATCCATACACAAGCAAAATGATTGCTGCCGCTGAGATGAGCAGTTTGTTTTG
>JBKJNS010000043.1:0-3679 GCA_046593455.1 Chitinophagales bacterium
GCAGTATCGCATGCAATAAATTCTGTCAATTTCGGCATGCAATCTTATTCAGTTAAAGAAACTAAAAAAGATAATAGTTGAAATAATATCTGAGATCAATAAGTAAGTAGAAGAGAAGAAAGTGCCGGTAATGAATTTGAGAAAGTAAGTGGGAATTAACATTCATTCATAAATTGATTCTTTAAGACTTAGCATTGAAAAATAAAAAAGTGTTGGAATTACGTAACCATTAAATAATCAAATGCTTTATCTTCGCACGCAATGAAGTTGCTGGCATCCATACTTTCTCTTTATATTTTAGCGCTTGCAGTTCAACCTGCTTTGGCAGTAATAGAAATTGCTACAGTTACTGAATGTTGCGGCGAAATTTGTAATCAAAAAGGTGCAGATACAGCATCCGACGCTACACAACAGAGCAATGATTGCGGAGGCGTTTGCAATCCATTAATGACTTGCGGCAATTGTATTGGTTTTACATTTTCTTGTGCTTCATTTGCGCATGCACCGCTTTCTCTTGTAGCTGTTAAGCCCACAGTTTTTATGCGTGTACCAACTTCAAAAATTACAATTCCAATTTGGCAACCGCCAAAGATTAGCTGATTTTTTTTCGCATTACATGTTCCTATGTACCCCGAATTGATTTTTGGTGCATTTCACTTTTATGTTAGCTGATTAAGTGATGGTAGTAAAAAGCCACATCACATTTTTAACTCTGACACATTTATGATTTAGAGGAATGGCGTTTTCGGAAGAAACACGTGACCAGATTGAATTATTAAATTTAATAAACAAATTCAAAGATTAACAGCATGAAAAATATTAAGAGCAGTTTACTCATTCTTGTTTTCCCATTGTTTGTTTCATCACAAAGCATAAATGGAAAAATTATTGACACTAAAGGTGAAAACCTTATAGGCGCAAATATTATTTGGTTGGATACAACAATAGGGGCAATTACTAATGAGAAGGGTGAGTTTGAAATTCTCTCACTTCAAAAATCTGATAAAAAGCTTGTGATAAGTTTTGTAGGTTATAAAAGCGATACAATTAATGTTTTTGACGAAACCTATATTCACCATACGCTTAAGGAAACAAACACTTTGGGTGAAGTAACTATTGTAAGTGAGAGACCTGATCAATACATTTCTTCAATCAATGTTATTAAAACAGAAGTAATTACGGCTGGGGAGTTAACAAAAAGCGCTTGCTGCGATTTATCGGGTTGCTTTGGCACTAATGCGAGTGTTCAGCCAACGGTCACAAATATTATTACCAATTCAACTGAACTGCGTATTCTTGGATTGTCTGGTATTTACAATCAGATTTTACTCGATGGTTTTCCGGTTTTTCAAGGGTTGTCGTTCACCTATGGTATCAGCAGCATTCCCGGAAATTTGGTTGAGAATATCTTTGTTGCTAAAGGAACAACCAGCGTTCTGCAAGGATTCGAAAGCATGAGCGGGCAGATCAATGTTGTTTTAAAAGACCCAAACAAGAGCAGTAAGGTATTTGCAAATATTTATGTTAATTCTTTTTTAGAGAAACATTTTAATTTCAGTTATGCCAATAGCATTGGCAAGCAAAAAAAATGGAGCAACCTGCTTGCGTTTCATTCGGTTCAGAAGGCAAATCAATTTGACAAAAATGCCGACACTTTTCTAGACCTTCCTCAGGTAACAAGGTACCTGGTTTTTAACAAATTAAAATATCGCGATCAGGTTAGTTTAGGCTGGAGCTCACAAATTAATTTAATGTATCTCAGCGAAAAGAGAATCGGAGGGCAAACAACATTTGACCCATCGACTGACAAGGGCAGCAGCAGCATCTATGGTCAAACGGTAAACATGCAGCAACCCACGATGGGGATCAAAGCCGCTTATCGTTTTAATGCCGATCATGCGATCTCACTTGTCGGAGATTATTTTTTTCAGAAACAAGATTCATGGTTCGGGCAAACGCATTATCAGGCACAGCAACACTCTGCCTATGCTAATATTCAATATGAACTGGAATGGAAAGAAAAACACGACTTTAAAACAGGTGTGAGCTTGCGGTATTTTAATTTGAATGAAAATATTTCTTTTACCGAAAACCCGTTAAATAAAACCTTCGCAGGTGATTACTTAAAACAAGAAATTATCAGCGGAGTTTTCGCCGAGAATATTTTTAACTTTAATAATGACAAGTATCAGATCATTACAGGCATTCGGCTCGATCATCACGATCAGTTTGGTTTTTATTTAACTCCGCGCGCATTGTTAAAATTTCAAGTGGCAGAAAAAACAATATTGCGAGCCTCTGTTGGAACCGGATGGCGTACAGCAAATATTTTTAGCGAGAACATTAATCTGTTAGCAAGTCAGCGCGATGTTATTTTCACAGGGCAATTAAAACCCGAGCAGGCTCTAAACTTTGGTTTCAGTATCGTTCAGGAGTTTAACATTGGAAATGTTGAAGGGTTTATCAGCACTGATTTATTCCAAACGCATTTTCAAAATCAGATTTTCCCTGATTATGATACAGACCCTACCAAAGCCACCATCAACAATTTTACGGGAACATCTGTAAGCAATGGCTTTCAAACAGATTTGAATTTAATATTTTACGAATTGGTAACTGCAAAAATTGCTTACAACTTCCTCGAAGTTTTCAGAAATGTAGATGATGAGAAGATCATTTTACCATTTATTCCACTTCATAAGATATTGGCTGCCATTTCATACAAACCTGAGAATGATCAATGGCACATTGATGTAAACCTACATTGGTTTGGTGAACAGCATTTGCCAAATACAAGCACACTTCCTGCTGACCTGCAACGATCTGACAAATCGGACGACTATGCGACCATGAATATTCAAATAACAAAGAGCTGGAAAAAATTTGAATTGTATGCAGGCTGCGAAAATGTTTTTGATTTTATTCAGCAGCAACCCATCATTAGCTGGCAAGATCCGTTTTCACCATACTTTGATACGAGCTCTGTTTGGGGGCCTACAAGAGGGCGCGAATTTTACGCAGGCTTACGCTTCAAGCTCAAATAAATGGTGAAACTGAAATTGGTTTATCTTCTTTAAGGTGCTGCTAAATCGAAAATCGCACATCATCAAGGGAATATTTTTCCCAATGATAGGTGCATTGGTGACTTTTTAATTGTTTCTCTTTCTTGCTCTGTTTCTGCTCTAATTATTATTCTTCATTACTATTATAATATCCAATCAAATTCTTCAGTTCTTCTAATAACTTTGTTTTATCATCATTGATCACTATCAAGTAAATTTGCGCAAACGCCGAAGTGGTGAAATTGGTAGACACGCTGTGTTCAGGGCGCAGTTCCCGTGAGGGCGTGAGAGTTCGAGTCTCTCTTTCGGCACACTTATATTCAGTTAACTTATTTTATTTATGAAAAAAAATTATTTCATTTTCGCTTTGCAAATTATCCTGAGTTTTTTTCACCCTAATAATTTAATGGCGCAATTGCCCCCAGGCATTTTTCAAGATTCTGTTTATGCCAATGTTGAAGTTACAAGCAACATACTTTATGGAGGAAATTTTAATCATTCAACCGGTGTGTATGAAGATTTGTTGCTTGACATTTATCAGCCCGCTGATTCATTAAATTATTTGCGCCCAATGTTAATGTATGTGCATGGAGGAGGATTTACATCGGGCAATAAAA
>JBKJNS010000210.1:0-8005 GCA_046593455.1 Chitinophagales bacterium
ACTTGCTTCAGATAAATTTCAAAATGCAGCAATGGATTTGCCGATTGCATTGGGCAAAACAATTTCGAATGAAATCTACATAGCAGATTTAGCAAAGATGCCGCACATGCTGATGGCTGGTGCAACAGGCCAAGGAAAATCTGTTGGCGTAAATGCGATTCTTGTTTCTCTTCTTTACAAGAAACATCCATCGCAAATAAAGTTTGTGTTGATCGACCCTAAGAAAGTTGAACTTTCATTATACTCTATTATTGAAAAACATTTTCTTGCAAAGCTTCCCGGCGAAGCAGAACCAATTATTGTTGACACCAAAAAAGTAGTTCACACACTTAAAGCATTGACCATTGAAATGGATATGCGCTACGATCTTTTAAAAGATGCGCAATGCAGAAACATAAAAGAGTACAATGAAAAATTTGTAAACAGAAAATTATTGCCTACAAAAGGGCATCGCTTTCTGCCTTATATCGTTTTGGTAATTGATGAGTTCGCCGATTTGATTATGACTGCGGGAAAAGAAATTGAAACACCCATTGCGCGCTTGGCACAATTGGCAAGAGCGATCGGCATTCACTTACTCATTGCAACACAAAGACCTTCGGTAAATATTATTACAGGAACCATCAAAGCAAACTTTCCTGCACGGCTTGCCTTTAAGGTTACCTCAAAAATTGATTCCAGAACCATTCTCGATCAGGGTGGTGCCGAGCAATTGATTGGTCGTGGAGATATGTTACTTTCTATTGGAGGTGATACCATAAGATTGCAATGCCCTTTTGTTGACACGCCCGAAGTTGATCGCATCTGTGAATTCATTAGTTCGCAAAGAGGATATACCGAAGCGCATTTGTTGCCCGAAGTTAAAGATGAAGAAATCGAAGGCAGCGATTTCTTTGACCCAAATGAACGCGACGAATTGTTTGATGAAGCAGCACAATTGATTGTTCAATACCAGCAAGGTTCTACCTCATTACTCCAAAGAAGAATGAAATTAGGTTATAACAGAGCAGGCCGATTGATGGATCAATTAGAGAGCGCAGGAGTAGTAGGCCCTAATGCAGGAAGTAAGGCCCGCGAAGTTTTAATTAAAGACAGCATAGATTTGGAACAGTATTTGGCTTCTCAGAAGGAAAGGAGCGGAATAGTTTAGACATTTGCGTTCTTAAATTAAAATCACTTTACCAAAAACAAATCATGAAAAAAATTATCGCAGCAATTTTCGTTTTAATAAGCATTCAACAATTATCTATTGCCCAGAACGATGCAAAGGCCACAGAAATTCTCAAAGGAGTTAGTGCTAAATACAAAACCTATAAATCGGTTCAGGGAGATTTTAATATTGTGGTAGAGAACGGAAAGAATAATACCAAGGATGTTCAGGCAGGAACTTTATATGTAAAAGGCGAAAAGTATAAAGTGGCACTTAAGAACCAGGAGATCACTTCTGATAATGTAACCATCTGGACCTATTTAAAAGATGCCAATGAAGTGCAGATAAATACTTATGAGCCCGATGATAACACGATTACTCCTTCACAAATATTTACGATCTACGAAAAGAATTTTCTCTATGCTTTTATTGAAGAGAAAACTGTGAATGGTAAAGTATTGCAGTACATTGAATTAACACCGATTGATAAAACGAAACCTTTTTTCAAAATTAAGTTAGCAGTTGATAAAGTTGCAAAAGCGGTTCAAAGTGCAATTGTTTTTGATAAGAATGGAAACCGCTATACTTACGAGATCAAAAATTTTATTGCTAATCCAAATCTTGCCGATACATTTTTCACATTCGACAATAAAGCACATCCGGGTGTAGAAGTGGTTGACCTTAGATAAAATTTCGGATTGCGCTTGCCTGCCGGTAGGCAGGGATTTTTGATTTCGGATCTTAAAAAACTCTCTGCAGCTATCGTAGAGAGTTTTTTATTTCCAGGTAAAAAGGAAATCACAAACGTTGATACTCAAACTGAGGATATCCTTTTTCCCCTATGGAATTATAAAAGTCTATAAAATGCAGCTTCCAATAAACACCTTCCATATCGCGAATAATGTAATTGTAATAAGGCCGAACTACATAAGCTTGCGTTGAAAAATCATAATACTTCCAATTGTAACCAATGATGTCGCGCTTGTTTGAATAAGAAAGTGAAGCAGCAATCTGATAATTAATATCTGCAAAGTTCATTGACGAATCAACACTCACTGAAATATTAGGATTGATGAGAATGCCTGTAACCAAATATGGCAGCGGCGGATCCACATTGTAGAAAACAGTTTTGTAACGGGTAAACAATACATCCCAGAAAAAATTATTCGGTTCAATGTTTTTCATTTCACCACCATTATCAAAAGTGAAATAGACAAAAGAGTTACCCGCTGTTTTTGATATGTCGTAAATAATTAATCCGCTCCCATCAAGGTTTGCATACTGAATCTCATACTGTGTGCTGTTCACACTTTGAAAAATAATTTTCTTAAAGCGGTCGCCTGAAAGTTTTGCAGCACCGCGATCGAGAATATAAACAATACGAAATGTTCTCCAATCTCCAATTGCAGTTGAATCAATATTCCAATCAGGATTATCAATGGTCCATATTGCACCTGCTGTGTCGGTTACAGCTTCAAAGTCCTGTGTATCGGTGTTTGCAATAAATGCTTCATTGCTTCCATTAATCCACACATGCCAGCCACTATCACTGGATTCAAAACTTAAATCCCAACAAGTGTGTTCGCTGCCTGTAGTATCGGTTGAATTAAAATCAAAATAAACCTGACGATGGTAATCTGCACCCATCGAAATTTGAAAAACCTTTGCATCACCTGCCGGTTGCAATTGAACAGGATTATCTTCTTTAAAGCACGAAGAAAACAAACTCAATGTTGTGATTGAGAACAACACTGCAACAATACTTACCATTGAAATTCGCTCCTTCATTTTCATTACCCTCTTAAACTTTGCAAACTAAGATCATTTATACTCACCAAAATAATTAAGCAGTAATTCTTCGGTCATCTTCATTCAAATTCAATCTTTAAAGAACTTCAACTTCAAACCCAAAAATAAAAACCGTCCTGTGCCATAAGGCACTTCACTGCTTGAAGCAGAATGAAAACCACCAACCGCATTTGTTTGCAGGTTACTTACATCAAAAATATTTTTTACACCTGCTATAAGTGAAATGTGTTTTTTAAAAAAACTCTTAGTTAGCGATGCATCCATAATTGTATACGGCTCAAGAAATGTCTGATACACTTCACCATTTTCATCAACATTAAAAGACGGTGTGCTTCCTGTACTCTTAAAAAATACTGCGGCTGAAAGATTTGCTTTAGGAAAATCAAGTGTGAAATTATTTTGAAACTCGGGGGTGAGTGAAAATTTTTCCACTCCGAATGAATCGGATAATGAGTTGTATAATCCCAATAATGAAAAACCTGTGGTGAAAGAAAAGTTTTTCATTTTAAAATCAGCAGTAAATGTTGCACCACGCGTTTTGTATTTATCAATGTTGATGTAGGTGTAATAATTTGATGATGAATTGATGAGTGCCAGCGTAATAATGTTACTGATATCATTGTAGAAAAATGAAATGTTTGCTTTGATGTTATAGACACCGATTTTATTTAACACACTGAAGTCAACATTAAAATTGTTTGAGGTTTCGGCTTGTAAAGAATTGTTACCATGAATGTTATGATTGGCATCTACAAATTCGAGATTCAATTCTTTTAGAGAAGGTGAGCGAAATCCACGAGCATAAGAAGCGCGTACTGAATATTTTTCAAGAAAATCAAACTTCAAATTTAGAGAGGGAGTTAGCGGTGCGCCATAGCGCGTATTGTAGGCAAAACGAAATCCCGGGCGCAAATAAAATCCGGTGAATGCTTCATACTCCAAACTTCCGAAGGCAGCATAATCGTTGATCGTTTCATTGGTCGATAACAAGTTTGCACCTGTTCCCATTTGCAAATTCACATCGTAGCCGGTTTGAAAATTTATTTTTCGGGAAGGAAGCACACTGCTATATGTGCCGCGAAGTGTTACTTCATTAAATACTGTTGTGTCCTGCGTTCCTTCACCAGTAGTTAAATCCTGCTCAAGTGATACCAAATCTTTTCTGTAAGTATTTTTTACACGGCGGTAATTATTAAATGCATTGATGAACTGCAAGTGCGCATTGTTCTTCAATCGGTATTCAATCACGAGTGATTCATTTAGTCTTCTTGTAAAATAATAATCATCAAATGCATAAGCTGAGTAGGGAGTAATTACCGGCGTTCCCTTGTTTTGAATTTCCTCATTAAAATATTCACTCTTGAAACCAACATTCAAAAACTTATTTATAAAGTTGTAATTAAATGTACCGAAGTATTGAAGTTTTGGTTTCCATTCCTGATAACGTGATGTGTCAACATCAGAGTAGCCATCAAAAAAATATCTTCCTCCAGATAATGAGAATGCATTTTTATCTTTCTGCAAGTATAATGATGCATCGCCATTGTAAGTTCCATTGGATTCATAATACAAATTCAAATTTCCAGCGAGCGGATAGCTACTTGATTTTTTTGTTACAATATTTATCAATCCGCCGATTGCATCGGTTCCATAACTCACACTCATGGGGCCTTCAACAATTTCAATTCGCTCTACATTGTTCATGTTGATTTGGCTGATGTCAATGTTTCCGTTTTCGCGGCCGATCACAGGTATACCATCCACCAAAATTTTTACATTCTGTCCGCTGATACCATTGATACTTGCACTGCTGCCTAATAAATTATCCTGTGAGATACGGGTTGAAAGTTGATTTCGCAAAACATCATCAAGGTGTTGCGCTCCCATTGCTTCAATGGTTTTTGCATCAACAGTCTTTATGTTATAGAGTGATTTATCAGTAGTGTTAATATCGTATTGCCCGGTAACAACAACTTCTTCTAAATCAATTTCTGATTTCTCTAAATAAAAAGTGTACGATTGATTTGCAAGAATGGTATCGGTAAAATCCTTAAAACCAAAACAGTGAATCAAAAGATTCGCCTCTTGCTGAAATTTATCAATCGCTTCACCTTGTTCATCGGTAAAACAAATTTCCTGCTTCTTAGATTGGTCTGTTGCTTTTAAAATGATGATTGCTCCTTCAACGGGTGTTTCACTTCCTTTCACCAAAACTTTTATCACTGCCTGTTGTGCAAAAGTTGAAGTGCACCACAAAACAAAGAGAAAAAATAAAACCGTTTTAAAATGATTCTGCATAATTCATTCAACTACTCCCCTATCCCAATAAAAATTAATTTTTTCTATTGTGCAACCACTAACTTCAAGTTTAGCTTTTCATTACCCGATGATAGAATTACCTGATACAACCCATCAGCAAGCGAAGGCAATGAAATTGTTTGAGCATTTAATCCTGATTTTGAATTGAAAGAGGATTCAAAATATTTTCTTCCGGTTAAATCAAAAAGTTGAATCGTGGTTTCGGAAATTAATTTAGATTCATAAACAATTGTTGCAAATTCTTTAGACGGGTTAGGATAAACTGTTGCTTGGGTTATGTTGCTGTTAACTTCATTGATGGATAACACAAGAGCATTCGTTTCAAAATAAATAATGCCATTAACATTATCGAAATCTGTAAAGCGAAGTGAGTTTACAGCATTATTTTTCGACTTTACAAAATAGATAAGTGAATCTTCTAATACATATTGATTGATTGAGAAATCATAAGTCTTCCAATCATATCCAATTACAGAAAGTTGCTTTAAAAATGATGAAGAATAATCGAGATACGAAACTGTATTAACATCAACGGGATATGCTTTTGCTACAGCTACACCAAAATTGCTTTGCACTCCTGTAACCGGGTAAGCACCGAGGTAAGGAATCTGCGTGATGTAATGATTGAAAACCACATCCCAATCAGCAGTTGTCGGTTCAATATCAAGTATTGATTGATTGTCAAGATTGAAGTACACAAAGTTTTTCGTGCTATAAGTTGCTGCAGGAATTGTTACATTAATATCAGAACCACCATTGGTTAAATCAGCATACCGGAGGATGTAGTCACCTGTTGCTGTTTTTTTTCTGATCCAGAATTTGTAAAGCACACCACCTTTATCAATCAGATAGATTGAATCACCGAAAACAGCGTGTGTAGTAAAATCATAAGTGCCCCAACCAAAATCAAAAGGGTTACTCGAACTTGCCTGAATATTAAAAGCACCTTTCTCCCAAGATGTATCTGTGTTGTATAAAACATCCCATGAATCGTAACCTGTATAACTAAGCGATTCATATTTTGAAGAATCACCATTTGGAACTTTGTATACAATAATAGAATTAGGGTTACTGATCACAGCAGCATTCATCAGTGTAACTTCAAATCCCAAATCCCAACCTCCTGCACCATTAAATGGAGCATGTGTTTTTGCTTGAGAACTTAATTGATAGAAAACTTCATGTGTGTAACCGGGATTCATTTGAACTGAGTCGCTTACTACTTGAGCATTAATAGATTTAACCAATAGAATAGTGAGAGTAAAAAGTAAAATATGTTTCATTTTGCGTTTCGGTTTTATGAGAGCGCAAATGTAGTCTGCGACCAAGCACAACTATTGAAAATAGAAATTATTCAACTCTCTTTTGACAGTGATATGACAAAGAAAAAAAACCTCAAAAAATTTAAATGGAAAGATGTTGGAAATTATTTGTCGGGAGCAATTGATCTGACAATCATTTCAAGTATTTCCGTCGGGGATTTCTTTTAGCATGAAAAGCGGAAGTGATAATAACTTCATTTGCGCCTTTTCTAATTCGATAGATTAATAAATATGGAAAGGTTATAGTTTGAACCTCACGATACGATTTTCTTTTTTTAGGAAATGCTTCGGGATTCTTTCCAATCAGCGAAAAGGTGTATTCTATTTCATCAAACAGGCGATCTCCTAATCCCAATTTCCTTTCTTCATACCACTGCCATGCTTCAATTAATTCCTATTACCCGAGCGAGAATTACAATTCTAAAATTAATTCGCTCTCCCATTTTTATTTAGTGATTGTAGGTTTCTTCTTACTTCACCAAAAGAAAAACCTTTGTCTTTCCCTTTTTTCCAATTCAGATATTGCTGGTCCATTTCCTTAATTAGTTCATCATCTTCCCACCACTTGCTTGTTGTATTTATTTCATCTCAAGGATGGTAAAGATTGCCTGCAACTTTTTTTCATCAGCATGTTGAATGTATTTCTGTAGTTTCTCTCTGATTGTTGCCGTACTCATAACAAATTGTGTGTAGCAAATCTAAATCTTTAACTTCAGGTTTAAAGAGTTGCTTATTAAACAATACAAACTATTCAGTAATCACTGCTCCTCCTTTGTAAAGTTGTTTGCGATATTTTAATGATGGGGAAGAAATAAATTTCCCTAACTCTAACCGATTCCATTTTTCATCCACAGCTGAAATAGTTTCTTCATCCATGCAAATAATATTTGGCCAGTCGCGATCGAAGTTATCAAACTCTTTTGTTTTGCGCGTGCCATCAAAACCAATATGAGAAATTTCGGAATCGCTTTCTGCCTTCACCACATAACTGTCTCTTCGCGGATCAATATTATTACTCCAGCGCCAAACAACATCTTTAATATCGCTTGCATCCACAGTGTGTTCTACATAGATGATGATTTTCACTTTCTTCAATTCAGTATCACGAAAAAGTTTTTCATTCAATTCACGAATGTGATTTCTTCGGTTTTTTTCTATGGAAATGAACACAACTGAGATTCCCTTTTCGAGTAATGAAGTATTGAGGCTTTTTATTTCGGGATAATCAGTTGTTAGTTGCGAGTCGTCGGTTGACAGCAATATTTTATCACCGGCAACTGACAACTGACCAGCGGCAACTTCCGAAACTCCTCTCAGTTCTTCTTCCAACTTCACTGTTGCATCCACACACATTTTCCCGCCGAAAGCAAATTTGCTGCAGCTGTGATCGAGCACATCCATTGGG
>JBKJNS010000256.1:0-3704 GCA_046593455.1 Chitinophagales bacterium
GGGACTATGAGAGAAATAACCGGAGCCTTAGAACCAAATAAGCAATCAAATATTATTGCACCAGAGAAAAATGCAACAATGAATCAGCAGTTTTTGATTTGGCATGTATGCCTTTTGAAGATTCATTAAACTCAATACGCGAAGCTTCGTTGCTTATGCTGCGATCACGCTTTTGTAAAACCAGCGCAGCTAAATGATAATTGGCTGCGGCAAGCGTGAGATATTTTTTGTTCGATGCTGAATAAAATAATTTCATATAAGCATCACCCCGCCACTCGCAGGTAATAAAAATTCCGTTCTCATCATAGAGCATAGATGTATCGGGCAAAGCATTTACATCGCTGCTTTTAAAATCAGGAATAAGACATTGAAGCGATTCGTGAAATTTTTCCAATGCAAGATTTTCTTTACCCGCATCTATATACATGCTACCAAATTCACCCAACACCTTTCCGCATTCGCGCCTTTTTTTTTCATCACTCAACATCATAAGCGATACTGCTTTGGCATAACTCTTTTCGGCAGCAGCATAATTTTTTTGCAGTGAATAAATTTGCGCCTGCTTTCTAAACATATCAGCTTCACTGTCTTCTTCCGGGTTGTTCCATTGTTTTAAATACACAAAACAAAGCTGATTGTATTTGAGTGCCGAATCCAAACTGCCTTCGGCAACAAACAAATCGGCATAGCTATCACAAACATCAATTTTTTGTTCGGCGGAGTCGCTGTTGATGTTCAACCGATAACATTCTCTGAATGCTTGCTCAGCTTTTTTAAATTGACCGGCTTGAATGTATGGAATGCCTAAATCATTGAGTGCCTGCCAGAGATGAATGGTGTCTTTAAAATCGCGGCACACTTCAACATTTTTTAAATGGTAGTTGATTGCCTTTTCGTAGTCATCCATTCGCGAAGCGCAATTGCCTGCGGCTTTGCAAAAAATTCTTGATGCCTCAGGATTCCACGCATGGGCTTGCGACATCAGTTTTATTCCTTCATCATAAAAAGAAAGTGCTTTTGCATACGCACTCAATTCTCTATTGTAGATGCGCGCAATTTGCCGATTGCTCTCCGCCAATGTTATGAGTGAAACAGAATCAACGGGCTTGCGCCAAATATTTTTATAGAGAACGCTGTAGGTATTCATCGCTTTATCAAACTGATCATTAGCCCGGTAAGCGCGAATAACGGTATCGTAACAATTTAACCATTCACTAAGTTGATCGGTTTGTTTATACTTAGCTGCAATTTGAAATTGCAGTAAAGCAAAACTGTCTTGGTTGGTTTTGTAGAAAGGAATACTCTTTACTTTCAAATCAGAAACTAAAACTGAATCGGAGGAAGTAAAAGTTGCATTGTGATTTGATTTTTCTTTACAAGAAAAAAAAATTGTGGTGCAAATAAAAACGAAAACAGAAATACATACAGAAAACTTCACCGCGTAAAAATAACGAAGACAGGAACATTGCCGGTCTTCATTTAGGTTGTTGTTATCTTATTTTTTCTTTCGCTTAAGAAGGAAAATCAAAAACAAGAATTCAATACTTTCTTAAAGGAGAAACAATCAAATTTTATTGCACCGTAGAAACATGCAACAGCGAATCAGCAGTTTTTGATTTGGCAAGAATGCCTTTTGAAGACTCATTAAACTTTAACATCGATGATTCATCAGCAATGCTCTTGTTTCTTTTATTTATAATTAAAATGGCTGAATGATAATTCGCAATAGCCAAATGGAGATATTTTGTTGAAGCACTTTCTTTAAAGATATTCAAATAAGCATCCCCTTTCCCTTCTAAGGTTTCAAGCAATCCGTTCTCATCATACAGCATTTCTGAATCGGGGAGGTCGTCAGTATTTTTACTTTTAAATTCAGGGATAAAACATTGCAATGAACTTTGAAATTTTTCAAGCGCTTGTTGTTCTTTACTTTGTTGCAGGTACATTGAACCAAACTGAAAATAAATTTTACCACACTCACGTCTTCTTCTTTCATCGCTTCGCCCCATTAATTCAATGGCTTTTGAATAAGCTTGTGCAGCTTCATTATACTTTTTCATTGCCGTAAATATTGCAGCTTGCGACCCGTACAAAGCTCCTTGACTGTCATCTTCCTTTTCTTTCCAACGGCTCATGTACTCAAATGCTTTCTTGTTAAATTTCAATGCTGAATCCAACTTAGCAGTTTCAAGAAAGAGGGCAGACAAATTTGTACTTGCATCAATCGCTTGCTCCATTGAATCAACGCCTTTGGCAAGATTTAATGATTGGCGAAAACATCTTTCTGCGTCATCGAATTTTTCAACTTCCTGATATGGAATTCCCCAATCATTGAGTGTCTTTAGCATTGCCGTTGTATCGCGGTACAAGAGTGCAATGGAATAACATCTTTCAAAATAGTTCAACGCTCTTTGATAATCATCTGACCTTGTTGCCGCATTACCTGCCGCCTTAAAAAAGAAAACTCCAAGTGGTGCAGTCCAGGCATGCGCCTGATCGATCAGTTTAATCCCCTCGTCATAAAACGAGAGACACTTCTTGTACTGTTCCATATTCGAATAGTAGATGTAAGCTATTTGCCGGTTGCTTTCTGCGAGCGTAACAAGTGAGATTGAATCTTTAGGTTCACGCCATAAATTCTGATAGAGAGATGTAAAACATTCAATGGCTTTTTGTAATGAATCATGTTTTCTATAGGCTCTAATCGTGGTGTCGTAACAATTCAACCAAAAGCCCAGTTGATCTGCTTGCTTATATTTTGCTGCAATCTGGAGTTGGAGTAAAGCAAAACTGTCTTGATTGGTTTTGTAGTAGGAAACACTTTTCGTTTTCCATTCAGCAATAAAAACTGAATCTGCTGATGAAAGTTTAGCCGGGTGATTTGACTTTTGATTGCAGGAAAAAAAAATTGCTACGAGAATAAAAATTACAATAAAAATAGAAGCAGAAAGTTTCACCGCGTAAAAATAACGAAGACCGGAACATTGCCGGTCTTCATTTTCATTGTACTTGTATTATTTTTTCTTTCGGGTAAGAAGAAAAATCAAGAGGAGAAATTCGATGCCGGAAATGATCCAACCGAGCCAATAGATCCAATCATGGCAATCAGATTTGCATTGCTTCAATTCATTTTCGCAGGCAGCTAACTCCAATAAAGATGTGGAATCAGAAGGTGAAACTTCATGATTACAGGTTGTAGTAGCAAGATTGGTAATTACTTCAATCAGGTTTCCCGATGTATCAAGCGCACTATTGCCGCTGAAATATATTCCCGCACGGTTATGAATGGATGAATATGGCCGTACAGCATTCACCTTAAACTTTACATATCCCATGGTTTCATCCACCTGTGGATATTGTATTCCTTTCAAATTTATTCCTCCAAACCGAAAAGTAATATTGGGAATTACGCTGTCTGAACAGGTAACATTGTTTCGATTTGTATTAATGGAATATTGAAAATGTTTATTGCTTCCTGGTCGATCACGCGTAGCTGTCGAAAAATCGAATTGATAATCGTTCACCTTGCTCACAATTGAATTAGAATTGGTGATATGAAAAGTATTTCCAATTCCAGCTTCAACCACAGTAACAGATGTTGCATCCAGCGCAGGATCCAATTCGAGATTTACATTCACTGAATCTTCAGCAGCTACACCGGTATTTTGAAAATTAATCTATACGATTCATTTTCAAAATACCGG
>JBKJNS010000261.1:0-3504 GCA_046593455.1 Chitinophagales bacterium
TCACCACCAGTCAGGATGGATTGGATCGCTGGTGGTGATGGAAAAATTATCGTAAGGCCCTATGGTAGATGACTGGTCTGATGGGTTGCTCCCTTTAGAAGCATCATCACTCATAATATCGAGAATGGGATAGCCGCCTGAATTGTAATACCATTCGCGAACCGAACTGTAAACAGCAGTGGTTGCAAGCAATGCTTCATCGGCAGTTACCGGAAAATCCTGTTGTGTTAAATTTCCTTGCGGAACTTTGTTTAGAAAATCGCTGCAACTCATCGCAAACAAAACGAAGGAGAGTGCTGTAGTTCTGAATAAAATTTTATTTGTGTTCATCATGTTGCTGTTTCTTTATTTCAGAATGTTAAGTTTAGCCCTAATGAGTAAACCGATGTTACAGGATAAATTCCATAATCAATTCCATTTGAAAGAACATTTTCATTTCCAATTTCGGGAGTATAGCCGGTGAATTTTGTAGAAGTGAAAACATTGGTTCCGCGCACATAAATTTTTGTTTCCTTCATTTTTAATTTGTTTGAAATTTTTGAAGGAAGGGAATAAGAAAGAGTTACGTTTCTCAATCTGAAGAATGAACCGTTCTGGAGATAATGTTCTGATGGAAGAAAATTTACGCCGCCCGAAGTTGCACGTGGTTCATAATTGCTGGTGCCATCGCCATTCCAATAGCCGTTAACATGGCTCTCGAAATTATAAAGATCTGGGCGCACGGTTTCTTTTCCATTGTAAATCATATTTCCACTTTGCCCTTGAAAATCCATTGAGAGATCAAATCCTTTGTAAGAACCTTCGAGACTAAAACCATAAATGAAAGTTGGAATGGGTGATCCTAAATAAACGCGATCCATACTATTAAGAACACCATCGCCATTTTGATCAACATATTTTAAATCGCCGGGTAGCGCGAGAGATTCGTGAGGATATGAATCCAATTCATTTTGATTTTGAAAAACACCATCCACTTCATAACCATAAAATGAACCGATGGGATTTCCTGCGCTGCTGAGCGTAACAGTTTGTCCGTTTCCTAATTCGCCGCCAACCAATGTTGAATCAACTCCGCTGTTACCACCTACACTTAAAACTTCGTTGTGCAATGTTGAACCAAGCACGCCAACTTTATAATGAAAATCGCCGATGGTATTGTTCCATGCAACATTGAATTCAAATCCTGTATTTAAAACTGAACCAGCATTGTAGCGAACTTTTTCTCCTTCACCATTTCCAAAAAATCCGGGTGTTGAAAGTTCAACAAGTATATCATCTGTTTGGCGATGGTAATAATCAAATTCACCGGTAAGGCGATTTTTCAGCACACCGATTTCTAAACCCACATCGGCTTGCTTGGTGGTTTCCCATTTCAAATCGGGATTTCCTGTTTTGCCATAAGTTGAACCGGGAGTTAAAACTTCATTGTTACCAAAAACTGCATTCACACCATTGAGCACCAATGCATATTGATCGAGATAACTTATTTTTTCATTTCCAATAACTCCATAACTCGCTCTTAGTTTTAGATTTGAAATGAAGGAATTGTTTTTTAGAAATTCTTCATTCGAAATATTCCAGCCGGATGCGATGGAAGGAAAATTTCCCCAGCGATTGTCGCCTAAAAATTTAGAAGAACCATCGCGCCTGAAAGTTGCAGTTAGCAGGTATCTGCTATCATAAGTGTAGTTTGCTCTGGCAAGAAATGAAACCAATGCAAAATTATTATTGGCATTAACTCCATTCGAAATAGAAGTTGGAACAAGATTATCAGCATTGAGATACCAAAGGTTTTTTGTGTCGCCAATAATATTTTGACCCGAAGCACTTAAGTATTCCGATGTTGCTTCCTGCATGGTGTAACCGCCTAACACATCGAATGAATTTTTCTTTATTGTTTTTTTGTAGTCTAAAGTATTTTCCCAAAGCCAATTTAAGTTGTGCGAGTTTCCAACATTTAGATCATTGATTTCATTTTGTTGCTGAGGCGAAACATAGAATGCAGGAGTAAAACTTCTTCCTTCATTGTAACCCATATCAACTCCAAAGCTTGAGCGAAAAACAAAGCCGTTGAGGAAACTAACTTCACCATAAATATTTCCAACTGTTCTTAATCCTCTCGAATAATTATTTGAATTCTCAATATCGGCAAACGGATTTCCTACTCCCGGAACTTCGGCGTAAGAACCATCTGCATTGTAAGGTTCAATTAGAGGCTGTGCGCGATAGGCTGCGTAAGTTACATTAGGTCCGTTCTGCTGAGTATAGGGAGCAAATGTGATGTTGTTTCCGAGCTTAAAATTTTTGTAGAGGTGGTAAGTGTTGTTTAACTTGAGTGTGAAACGTTCGTAGCTTGATTTATCAATAATTCCTTTCTGATTAAAGTAGCCCAGCCCAACATAGTACTGCGATTTTTCTGATGCACCTGAAATAGCGAGATCGTAATTTTGAATCGATGCATTATGGAAAAGAAGACTTTGCCAATCGGTATTAGGCACAGCATCCAAGTTATTGTAGCTCCCGGGAGTAATATGATTTACATAATCGGCAAACTCGCGGCCTGTTAGAAGGTCAATTTTTTTTGCAAGAATTTGTGTGCTGTATTCTGCACCAAAAGTTATGGTCGGTTCCTTATTGCTTCCGGCTTTGCCTTGCTTTGTTGTAACTAAGATTACCCCATTTGCTCCTCTTGAACCGTAGATGGCTGTAGAAGAAGCATCTTTCAAAATTTCCATTGATTCAATATCCGATGAATTGAGAAAAGAAATATCGTCGAGGATAACACCATCAACAACATAAATGGGAGAGGAGTTATTAAAAGTTCCTACGCCTCTTACTCTTACAACAGGTGAGGAGCCGGGTTCACCCGATGCGCTGGTAACCTGCACACCTGCAACTTTACCCTGCAATGCCTGCACTGGATTTGAGTTTGGAATTTTTACGAGATCATCTCCGCGTACTGATGATACAGCGCCAGTAAGATCGCTTTTCTTTTGTGTGCCATAACCAACTACCACTACATCATTAAGCAATGTTACATCTTGCTCCATCACAACATTTACAACATTGCTCTCGCCTAAAACAATGGTTTGTGGAACGTAACCCAAATAAGAGAATACAAGAATGTTTTCTGTTGGTGTAAGTTCAATACTATAATTTCCATCAGCATCAGTTGATGCTCCTTTGGTTGTATTCTGAACCAAAACACTTGCACCAATTAATGGTTGGCTGTCATCTTTAGCAGTAACAGTACCGGTGATTATTCTGTTTTGTGCAAAGAGGTTTAAAGAAATTAAACAGCAGCAAATAACAAGTAAAGTTTTTAGCATGGTGTATTTTCTGTTTTACTTCTATGAATTTAAATTCAACTAATTCAAACCAAAAACAAATCCTTTATTTTTCAAAAGCTAATACTTTTTTAGATCAAACTTATAAAGCGTTGCTGCGCAATGCAAAACCCCTTTCTGTTTCCTCTGAATCAAAAACAATATTACCTGATATTGC
>JBKJNS010000369.1:0-5387 GCA_046593455.1 Chitinophagales bacterium
CACTTCAACCCCAACTATTTCCTCCCAAAATTCCCTCTCCCTTTTTCCCAATCCCAACAACGGCAACTTCAACATTCAACTCCCGCAAGATTTGAGTGAAGGATTTGTAACTGTAACAGATATGAGCGGAAGAATTTTGTATTCTCAAAATGTAAGTGAAGCAACAAATAATTCACTTGATCTTCATCTTCAAAATTTTGAAGCCGGTATTTATTTGTTGCAAATAAATTCAAATGCAAATCGCTGGCAGCAGATTTTTGTAAAACAGTAAACTCTGCGAGGTGTTTTTTACTGCAATATTTTAATTTTATAAAGTTCACTTTTAGTGAACTTTATTTTTTAACTTTGCCCCGCCATTGTATGAAAGTTCACCTGATAAAGAAACAAAGCATTGAACAGTATGCATTGGAAAATGCCGGAAGCAGAAGTTCTTTTAATACTTGGCTATCTGTTTTAAAATATGCAGATTGGAATCAACCGAAAGATATTCAAAGCACTTTCGGTGCTTCTGATTTGTTGGGCAATGGAACAAGCAGAACTGTGTTTGACATTGGAGGAAATAAATTCAGGATGATTTGCAAATATGCTTTTGGCAATCGGCAAGTTCATCTATTTGTTTGTTGGATTGGAACACATGCCGAATATGATAAGTTATGTATTAGAGGTAAACAGTACACGATAAATATTTTCTAAAAAAACTAAAATATGAAAACGCTAAAATATAAAGTCATCAAAAGCAATATGCAATACATTGAATATTGCAAAACCCTTGATCAATTGGTTGATGGCAGTTCTAAAAGCAAAGCGGTAAAAGATGAAATTGAATTGCTTACTTTTCTTATTGAAAAATGGGATGAGGAGCATAATACTTTTAATGAACTTGACCCAATTGAATTACTTAGTTTATTCATGCAAGATCACAATTTGAAAGCTAAAGATTTGGCTGAGATATTAAATGTGAGCAAGAGTTTAGTGTCTGAAATTTTGAACTACAAGAAGAGCATGTCAAAGGAAATCATCAGAACATTAGCCGCACATTTTAAAGTTTCTCAAGAGGCGTTTAATAGACCACACAAATGGAAAAGGAATTCACGCGAGCTTGCGTATGCTTGATTAAGCAAATTAGTTATGTGTAATGAGCACTGAGTACTGAGGGCTTAAAACTCTGAATGCAAAACTCGAGACCCAAAGTACTCAATACTAACAACTCAGTACTCAAAACTCTCACCTCATTCCCCTACCTTCGCCCGCTATGAAACAAGGTAAGCTGGTAGTAATTACGGCGCCATCCGGCGCCGGCAAAACGACGATTGCAAGACACTTGATGCATTGTTTTCCGCAACTTGCTTTTTCAATTTCTGCTACTACAAGACCCATTCGTAAAGGAGAAAAAGAAGGCGATCATTATTTTTTCATTTCAAAGGAAGAATTTAAATCACGCATTGCTCGCAATGAATTCTCTGAATGGGAAGAGGTTTATAAGGGTAATTTTTACGGAACTTTAAAGTCGGAGTTGGAGAATTTGTGGGAGCAGGGAAAAATTGTTTTGTTCGATGTAGATGTTCAGGGTGCAATCAACCTTAAGAAAAAGTTTCCTTCCCAAACACTTACCGTTTTTATTAAACCGCCATCGCCCGAAATATTATTTGAGCGGCTTCAAAGTCGCGGAACCGATCTTGCTGACAAGATCGAAGAAAGGATCAGCAAAGCAAAGCATGAATTGGAACTCGAGGAGAAATTTGACCATGTAATTGTGAATGACAATTTGAGAAAAGCACTTTTAGAATCTGAAGAAATCGTAAACCAATTTATAAGCGCATAGAATATTTTCGGCGCCATATTCATCCAAGATAGTTCCCAATTCGTATTTAAAAATTACGGTTTTGCATTTATTCTTTGCTCATGAAAGAATAATGATTGAATTTCGCTAAATATTTTATAATTAATTCCTTACATCTAAAAACTAAAATCAATACCATGAATTTAAAAACTACAAGAATTTTCATTTCCCATATTCTTATCTTATTGGCAGTATCATCTGCTTTTGTAAATGCGCAGGCGCCTCAAATAAAATGGGCAAAGTGCTATGGCGGCACCAGCACCGACAAAGCTTATGATGTAAATAATACTGCTGATGGCGGTAATATTTTATGCGGAAGCACAACCTCATCTGATGGCGACATTACAGAAAACAAAGGCGGCACTGATGCTTGGGTAGTTAAAACCGATGCCGACGGAAATATTGTTTGGCAAAAAACTTATGGCGGCAGTGGCGACGATTGGTTTAAATCAATTCTTCCACTTGCGGCAGGCGGCTACATCGCTTGCGGCGCAACCAATTCAACCGATGGTGATATAGATTCTACTCATGGTGCACTTGATTTTTGGATTGTGAAATTGGATGCTTCGGGAAATATAATTTGGTCTGATACGTATGGCGGTTCTTCGGATGAAGCCGGTAATGATATCACCAGCAGCGCAGATACCGGATTCCTTGCAGTAGGTTACACCTTCTCTACCGATGGTCAAATTAGCGAGTATAAAGATGCAGGTGATGGCTGGTTAGTTTTTATAAATGCCAATGGAGATTTATTAAAACAGAAAACAAAAGGTGGAAAAGATTATGATGAATTTTATTCAGTATCGGGAACACAAAACGGCGGCTACATTGTTGCCGGAAAAACATTTTCGAACAGCGGAACAGTGAGTGGAAATCATGGTGGCTCCGATGCATGGCTTGCTCGATTGAGCAAGCAGGGAACAGAGCAATGGAATGTGTTATATGGCGATACTGCAAATGATGGTGCCTTTGATGCAAAAGAAAATGAGGCAGGAAATTTTGTGGTGAGTGGTTGGTTTGAAAACGGAACCGATGTTAATTCTTGGCTTTATGAAACAAACAGCACCGGCGGATTTGTTTCGGGCAGCAGCCATGGAGGAAATGGAATTGAAGTAGCAGGTACTTTGTTAGAAACCGGACCTACCTCATACTCCATTGCAGCTTCATCTTACTCCGATATTTCAGGTGATAAAGATTGTCACTTAGGTGATGAAGATTTATGGTTTTATAATTCAGAACTCGGTGGTGCCATCAACTGGCAGAAGTGCATGGGCGGCACAGCTCAAGATCATTCTTCGAGAGCTTTAACAGCAGTGGACGGAACTATTGCCGTTTGCGGTTATACAAATTCAACCGACCTCGATGTAATTGGTAACCATGGTGATTTCGATTTTTGGTTGGTGAAACTTGCCACGGGTTGCGATGTTAGCGCAGCTTTCAATTCCACTGTAAACGGACCGAGTGCTTCATTCACCAATACCTCATTCGATGCCTCAACTTTTTACTGGACTTTTGGTGATGGTAGTTCATCTACTTCTATTAATCCTACTCATGCATATTCAGCCGAAGGAACTTACACAGTCTGCTTAATTGCATCAAGTGCCTGCAAGTCTGATACTACCTGTAATGAAATAACTATTTCATGTGTTCCCGCAATTGCAGACTTTACCTACTCAGCAAATTATACTTCAGTTTCATTTTCAGCTCCCGATCTTAATGCTACATCTTGGGCTTGGACATTTGGCGATGGAGGAACTTCAACATTGCAAAATCCTGATTACAATTATTTATTGAACGGAACTTACGAAGTGTGTTTAATTGCTTCAAACTTTTGTTCGGCTGATACTTTTTGTCAAACAATTATTGTGGAGTGCGAACCGGTGGTTGCAAACTTCACTTATGTGATAACCGGAAATACAGTAGTCTTTACATCAACCGGTACAGGTGCCACCGACTGGAAATGGAAATTTGGTGACAGCTTTAATTCCAATCAACAAAACCCATCACATACTTATGCCGATACCGGAATATATTCTGTGTGTTTAACTGCATCAAACAGTTGCCTTAGTGATACGCTTTGCATTGATATACATGTGGGATGCGAGCCGATTGTTGTGAGTTTTAGTTCCACAGCAAATGATCTCTCCATTTCATTTACCGATCAATCGGTAAATGCAACAACATGGAGCTGGACTTTTGGTGATGGCGGCACTTCAACTGAACAAAATCCTACACACGTGTATGCTACATCAGGAAATTATGATGTCTGTCTTGCTGCTTCTAATATTTGTTCGGCAGATACTGCTTGTACAACAGTGATTGTACAATGCCCTGCACTTAATCCGGTCTTTTCTTATGTGATAAATGGATATAATGTTTCCTTTACCGATCAATCTAACGGAGCTACAACCTGGAATTGGAACTTTGGTGACGGAGCAACCTCAACAGAGCAAAATCCATCACACACATATTCAACAGCAGGAGCTTTTAATGTTTGTTTTACGGTGAACAATGTTTGTTCAGAAGCAATCGTGTGCAACGAGATTGGTGTTGAATGCCCTGCTATCACTGCATCTTTTGAATACTCTGCAGATGCACAGTCTGTAATATTTGATGACCTTTCATCAGGCGCTACTTCATGGAACTGGACTTTTGGAGATGGAGGTTCGGCTACAACTCAAAATACAACACACACATACGCAAACGGAGGTACTTACAATGTATGTTTGGTTGCAGGTAATGGATGTAAGAGCGATACAGTTTGCTCATTGATACAGATTGAATGTTTACCATTTGCAGCCGATTATGATTTTACACAAGATGCAAACACTGTTCAGTTTACCGATGTGTCGGGCACAGCAATTTCATGGTCATGGAATTTTGGTGATGGCGGAACTTCAACTGTACAGAATCCATCATACACTTATGCTGCAAATGGAATTTATGTTGCCTGCCTTACAGCAAGCGATGGTTGTTCAACCAATGAATATTGCGATACGGTAACGATCATTGGTGTAGCAGTTTCTTTATTAAATGGAAATGAAAACAACGTAAATGTTTTCCCAAATCCAATGAGTGATTACTCAACAATTTCTTTTGAACTGAATGCGAATTCTAAAGTTGAAATTAGTTTGAATGATGTTGCAGGAAGATTGATCAAGTTGTTGTTGAATGAAAATTTAAGCGCAGGAAATCATACTGTTTCTTTTAACAGAAACAATTTGGCAGCCGGAGTTTACCTTATTCAAATTAAAGAAGCAGGAGCAGTGGTGATTAAAAGAATAGTGATTGAATAATTATTTTGAATGAAAATTTTAAAAACTCCGGCTAATAAAATCGCCGGAGTTTTTTATTTCGAAAGAATTTTAAATAACAAAGAGGTTACGTTTTTCATTGCCAAGAATAATTGTGGTTTCTTTGTGGAGCAATACCGGTTAAACACCCGAATTATTTTTAGGTTGATTTATTTTCAACTCATTACTATTTAAATGAAACAATTAAAATTTAGCTGCACATTATTTCTGGTTTTCTTTTTCTTGAACACTAC
>JBKJNS010000480.1:0-3877 GCA_046593455.1 Chitinophagales bacterium
GCACGGTGTGGTTCAACGCTGTTATACGAGGTGATGTTCACTATATACTCATTGGAAACAGAGTGAACATACAAGACAATGCTGTAATTCATTGCACCTATCAAAAAGCATTCACCACCATTGGTAACAATGTTTCAATCGGGCACTCTGCCATTGTTCACGGCTGCACATTAGAAGATAATGTGGTAGTTGGTATGGGAGCCATCGTGATGGATCATGCAGTAGTAGAAAAAAATTCATTGATCGCAGCAGGTGCTGTTGTACTCGAAAATACAAGAGTTGAATCAGGCAGCATTTACGCCGGCGCTCCTGCAAAAAAGGTAAAAGAACTTTCTCCCGAACACTTTGAACAAATCAATCTGCGCATCGCAAACAACTATGTGATGTATGCTGAGTGGTTTAAGGAAGTGAAAGGTGAAAAGTGAATAGTGCCAACTTCTTCCCGTAATTTATCTCGTTGTTCATATCTTCTTTTACAGGTTTTTCAAAAGAGTTTTTAAAAGTTAGTCGTTTTTGTATTATACTAATTTAAAAACGACTAACTTTGTAGCGTGCAATTTATAAACAGAACAGAAGAACTTGCCTCACTCGAAAGTGAGTATCGGAGAAAGGGCGGCTCATTTGTAGTGATGTATGGCCGCAGGCGCACAGGAAAAACCACGCTCATTAGAAAGTTTATAGAAAACAAACACGCTCTTTATTTTTTGGCTGATAAACAATTGGAGCAGCAGCAGCAGCAGCAATTCAAAGAACAACTTGCATCCTTTACCAATGACAAATTATTACAGTCTCTCAAAATAAATCACTGGGATCAGATTTTTAATTTCTTAGATCAATATGCAGCAAAGCATAAAGGAAAAAAGTTAGTAGTGGTGCTTGATGAGTTTCAATATTTAGCAGGCAGCAACCCTGCATTTGCAAGTATGTTGCAGCGATATTGGGATAATCAATTACAAACAAAAAACATCATGCTTGTTATCTGCGGTTCACTCATCAGCATGATGTGGAAACACGCACTTAGCTACAATGCCCCACTCTTTGGCCGGCGCACTGCGCAGTTGCACATTCACCCTTTCCGGTATGAACATGTGTTTCCGTTTTTGAAGGAGAAGAATGAAATTGAGAAGTTAGAGTTCTATGGATTGTGCGGCGGCATACCGCGTTATCTTCTAGAGATGCATCCGTCAAAATCATTAATGCAAAATATTCGGGAGCAAATTCTTGATCGCAACAAAATGTTGTTTAGTGAACCGCGTTTTATTTTGAATGATGAGTTAACCGAAACATCTACCTACTTCAGTATTCTGCAAACCATTGCTGCAGGCAATCACAAGATTGGTAATATCTCTGCCGCGCTTGGCTTGCCTAATAACAGCATCACTTCACATCTCGATCGCTTACGCGAGCTTGATTTGGTAGAGCGCACTGCGCCTGTTACAGAGCGATACCCAGAGAAGAGCCGCAAGGGATTGTATGTGATCAAAGATTTCTATTTCCGCTTTTGGTTTCGTTACATCTTTCCATTTCTAAGTGAGATTGAAATGGGTAATGTTCAATTGGTGATCAGCAGAATTCAAAATGATTTGAGCCAATACACAGCCGTAATTTTTGAAGAAGTATGCCGCCAAATGATCTTCAGGTTTTCACCATTCCCCGTTCAAAAAATTGGAAGGCACTGGGATAAAGATGTTGAGATTGATGTGGTAGCATTGAATGAAACAGACAAGAAAATTCTTTTTGGTGAATGCAAATGGACGAATCAAAAAATTGATGTGCGCATCTTGAACGAATTAAAACGGAAAGCCGCAACTGTAGACTGGCATGTTGGAAAAAGGAAAGAGTATTTTATCCTGTTTTCAAAAAGTGGGTTTACTGCTGATGTTATTGCACTTGCGAAAAAAGACAAGAGTATTATTTTGATTGATTGGCAAAATCTGAATTCGTTGCGCCTGAAGCAAAGGAAATAATTTAATCGTTTTTTAATTAGTATAATTTAAAAACGATTAAAACCGCCTACCGTTTCCGTAAGGTTAAGATCATCTCGCTCGCACTACTTTGGTTACCTTCGCCCATATAATGGAAAATAATTTTGTTGACTATATAAAATTCTTCTGCCGAAGTGGTAATGGAGGAAAGGGCGTGGTGCATTTTCGCAGAGATAAATTAACTGCAATGGGCGGCCCCGATGGTGGTGATGGTGGCAGGGGATCGCACATTGTTTTGCGCGGCAACCGGCAGGTTTGGACTTTGCTTCATTTAAAATACAGAAAACACATTCATGCAGATGATGGTGACAATGGCGGCAAAAGCAACAGAACAGGAGCAAGTGGCCATGATATCATTCTTGAAGTTCCGCTGGGCACTGTAGCAAAAGATGCAGAGAGCGGAAAAATTTTATTTGAGATCACTGAAGACGGACAAAAGGAAATTCTTGTTAAAGGTGGCCGAGGCGGAATGGGTAACATGAATTTTGCCACGCCAACGAATCAGGTTCCAATGCATGCTCAGCCAGGTGAACCAGGTGAAGAAGGATGGAAAATTCTGGAGCTTAAAATACTTGCTGATGTTGGATTAGTTGGTTTCCCCAATGCAGGAAAATCGACTTTGCTCTCAAAGATCAGCGCAGCAAAACCCGAGATTGCTTCTTATGCTTTTACTACCATCGTACCTAACCTCGGTATTGTTGGTTACCACGATAACCGGTCTTTTGTGATGGCAGATTTACCCGGCATTATTGAAGGCGCTCATTTGGGGAAAGGCTTGGGCCATCGTTTTTTACGTCACATTGAACGCAACTCCATGTTGTTGTTTATGATCCCAGCCGACTCAAACAGCATTAAAAAAGAATTTGAAATTTTGCTGAATGAATTAAAAGAATACAACCCCGATATGCTTCATAAGCCACGCATGCTTGCCATCACCAAATGCGATATGGTTGATGATGAGCTAGAAAAATTATTGAAGAAAGAATTGCCGAAAAAAATCCCACACATTTTTATTTCGGCGCACTCGGGAAAAAATATTTCAGTTCTGAAAGATGAAATTTGGAAAATGCTGAACGGGTAAATTTTTTTATCTCACCAACATCACGGTTCCTTTTGCAGAAACTAAAAGTCCTTTTTCATCGGTGAGTGAAACTGTGTAAGCATAAACACCCTGTGGTACATAGGAACCATTCTTTTTTCCATTCCAGCCTGTTGAAGGATCGGCAGCATAAAAAAGCTGCTCTCCCCAGCGATTAAAAACATAAAAGGAATAGTTATTTACCTCCTGCACATTTAAGATGGGAATAAAAATATTGTTCTGCCCTTGGGGGGCAAATGCTGTGGGCATGTAGATCTGCGAAGGCTGATTTAAACACAACTTATTTGAATGACTTAAAATAGTTTCTGTAGTTCCGTTAGGGAATACCATTAAGTTTTTTGATTCAAGAAAATAGCAGGGTGTAGTAGTTGTAATATCTTTTTCCTGATAAGAAAAAACATCATCTGCAAGAGTGTTTACCAAATTGTATCCGCTTCCATCATCGCGGTAAAGCAAATAGTTGAGCACGTTTCCAAAATCAAAATTGCTTGCATCCCAGTTATTGTAAAAAGTAAGATCGCTGAAAGCATAACCCTTGAGCAAAATACTTTTTCCAATGGTTGATGTGTCAATAGTGCCGCAACTGTCGGTGGCAACCAAGCGGTAGTAATAACTTAATTCACTTGTAAGCGGAGTAAGATCAAGGTAAGTGTTGGTGATGGAGAGATCGGCAGGTTCCACAATTTTTTTAAGCAACGTAAAATTGATGCTGTCTAAACTTCTTTGCACTTCAATACTTGTAATATCAGCTAAGGAATTCATGGAGAATGAAACTTCGATAGAATCATTTCCC
>JBKJNS010000502.1:0-3310 GCA_046593455.1 Chitinophagales bacterium
TGCTCACCACTTTTAATGAGGTTGACATGAAACCCATTATGGACATACGTGCGAAGTATAAAGATGCATTCAAAGAAAAATTCGGAGTGGGATTGGGCTTCATGAGCTTCTTTGCCAAAGCATGTTGTTATGCATTGCAGGAATGGAAATCGGTGAATGCATTTATTGATGGCGATGAATTTATTTATCACGACTACTGTGATATTTCCATTGCTGTTTCAACACCAAAAGGTTTGGTGGTGCCGGTGATAAGAAATGCAGAGTCACTTTCATTTCAGGGAATAGAATCTAAAGTTGCTGACCTCGCAAAGCGCGGCAGAGAAAATAAATTAACACTCGAAGAAATGAGCGGTGGAACTTTTACCATTACCAATGGTGGAGTTTTCGGTTCGCTCATGAGTACACCCATCATCAACATTCCGCAATCTGCAATTTTAGGAATGCATAAAATTCAGGATCGGGTAGTGGTGATAGATGGTAAAATGAAAATACGACCTATGATGTATGTAGCGCTCAGTTATGATCACCGCATTATTGACGGCAGAGAATCTGTTTCCTTTTTAGTGCGAGTGAAAGAAATGCTGGAGCATCCGGATCAGCTTTTAATTGGTGGTGATCCAATAAAAGAAATGCTTGAACTCTAAATTATTTTATGCTCACAATTTTTAATGGCGAGTGAAGTGCAATCTTTTCAAAATCTTTATCACGGTGCAAAAGAGGAATGTTATATTGAATTGCATACGAAGCAATCAGGCAATCAACGCCATTACGAATTGTTATTCCTTTCTTTTTTAGTGACCTGAATAAACTCGCGGCTTCAATTGATGCTGTTAAAATATCCCATTCAAGAATATCTACATTCATCATTTCTTCTCTAACAAGTGCAAACTTTAAATCATCGCGAATGCCTTGAAGGACTTCTTGCAAAATTGCCGGACAAATTGCTATTCGCTGATCATGTTCAATGCCTCTATTAAGAAATTCTGTTTCCTTGTTTTCTATTCCATTGAAGTAATCAATCCATACCGATGAGTCGGTAATAAACTGCGACATCAGAATCTGTTTTTACGCATCTCATTCAAATCACCCTCCCATTTAACTGTGCCGCGGAGTTTAAGAATTCCTTTTCTTTTTTTCATTTTAAGGACTTCCTCAAGAGCAAGATGAATAGCTTCTCTTTTTGTTTTTACATTAAATTCTTTTTTTACTTCCTCAATCAGTGCATCATCAAGTTCAACATTTGTTCTCATAACTTTTTTAGCTTTACACAAAAATAACAAGATTCATACACATCGTAATTAATGCCCAATCTCTACATCATAGCCGGTTGCAATGGCGCAGGAAAAACAACAGCATCATTTACCATTTTGCCTGAGATATTAAATTGCAGAGAGTTTGTAAATGCTGATGAGATTGCAAGAGGGATTTCACCTTTTAATATTGAGAAAGCTGCATTTACTGCTGGAAGATTAATGCTGGCAAGGATTAATGACTTGATAATTGAACAACAGGATTTCGCATTTGAAACAACACTTGCTACAAAATCATATGCTGCACTTATTCAAAAAGCAAGGTTAAATGGTTTTACAATCACAGTGCTTTTTCTTTGGTTGAATTCCTTTGAACTTGCTAAGGAAAGAGTGAGAGTACGCGTAAAAAACGGTGGTCATAATATTCCTGAAGATGTGATAGAAAGAAGGTATTCTCGTGGTTTAAAAAATTTATTTTCAATTTACATTCCTCTTGTAGATCAGTTTTTTATTGCTGATAATTCACATGGTGCTTCTGAAATTATTGTTCAGGGAAAATCAAAACAAGAAATTGAAATTTTTAATTCCGAAATTTGGAACCAAATTAAATCTGCTTACGATGAGTGATAAAGAAGCAAAAGTGATTGCCGAAAAAGTAAAAGAAGGATTAAAACTTTCTTACAGACGCTTGGTTGAAAAAACAAAAAAAGAGGGCGGCTATCTTGTTATTGAAAAAAACGGAAAGATTGAAAAGGTTCCTGCCAAAGATCTTTGACTTCATTTAAACTCATCATCACTCACACCTTTATTCACCACATAGTTTGAAAGCAGCAGTGTAATTCTTCCTTTACCATCATCAGCAGTATTTGTTGTTGCCGATCTATTGATGTCGAGTGTTAATGCTTTCGGCAATTTGAATTTTTGTGTTTCAATCGTGAACAACATTTTGTCGGGCAATGCATATTGAATCATCGAGCCAAAAGTATTTTCGATAAGGATGGTGCCTTGCGATTTTGTGGTGAGCTGCGATTTTAAAACCAATCCTCTTGCAGCATCAATCCAAAATTTTCCGAGGATTAAATCACTTGTATCCTGATTAGGGATTACATTGATGATGCTGGTTTTTATTCCGCCAATAATTTCTTCGCCGGTTTTCACTGCTGTAAATGCTGTTGTATCTGCAATGCTTGTGAAAAGAAAATTTGAAGTTTGCTTTGGAAGAATGAGAATGCCTGTTGATTTTATTTTGAATTGATCGGGCTTCTTATAAATCACATTCGCCTTTATTGGATTTACATTGATTGATGGAATAAGGCAGGTGATTAAAACATTAGCTTTATAATTCTGCACTTTATTAAATCGCTCGTTT
Organism: Chitinophagales bacterium; assembly: GCA_046593455.1. Classification (GTDB taxonomy): domain Bacteria; phylum Bacteroidota; class Bacteroidia; order Chitinophagales; family UBA10324; genus JAJAYG01. The sequence goes on from JBKJNS010000502.1 coordinate 2,620, forward strand.
ACCGTGTTGATTATCTGATTGGGCGTTTGTGAAAATGAAATAAAGCATGCTGACAGAATAATGAAAAATGAAAGCAATATTTTTTTCAAACCTCTTGATAAAAATTCTTTGCGCCATTGCGTCTTTGCGTGCATCATTTTTTCAGTTCAAAATATCCTTTTGTGAAAAATTGTAAATCGTAATTCCGGTAAATAAAAATATGTGGGCAGTCAAAACTGATAGGGAGATGAACATTTGATTCCAGTCAATGGGATCGTTAAACATTCCTCTCCAAATAATCATGTGTGTGGTAAAAAGAAAAGGACTGATCATTTGAAAGAGCGGAAATTCCATAGTGCCGATGATGGTAAAGATGATAACGATGGAAATGCTGGAAACAATTGGCCCGATGGAATTATCGGTGAATGATGAAAGCATTAAGCTGAGTGCGGTGATAACTGTTAATGATAAACATGCGATCAGCATGGCCGATAAAAATCTCCATAGCGTATCATCACTTCTTAGTATGGTTGCGTGATCGCTGCTGAGAACAATCAAATCACCACTGCCAAAAATCAGCAGCCCTACGAATAGAGAAATTACTCCGAGCCATAGTACAAGAGCAACTGTATAAAAACTTCCTGCAATAAATTTTGCAAGCACAATGTTTGATCTTGAAATTGGTTTGGTTGCCAGTAATCGGATTGTGCCG
>JBKJNS010000028.1:0-4443 GCA_046593455.1 Chitinophagales bacterium
TGCGCACTTTCAAAAATTACCAATACTTGAAAGTTGAATTTAATTAAGAGGTGGGGTAGGTCAGTTGGTAGAGCAACGGACTGAAAATCCGTGTGTCGCCAGTTCAATTCTGGCCCTCACCACATTCTAATTGCGAATTTCGTCCCGAGTTTATCGCGATTGAAATTCGCTTTTTATTTCCCCATCTGCGAGCAACGCATCTTCTATTTTCTATTTTCCATTTTCAACTTTCAATTTTTCCCTAAAGGATTCCTTCGGAACAATTTCTCGTAGTACAAACACCAATGACTGATCTCACAAGTTTCGCACTTCGGTTTTCTGGCAACACAAACATATCTCCCGTGCAAAATCAGCCAGTGATGCGCAACAGAAATTTTTTCATCAGGAATGTATTTGATGAGTTGCAGTTCAGTTTGCAAAGGATTCTTTGCTCCTTTGGTTAAACCCAATCTTGCCGAAACCCGAAACACATGTGTATCAACAGCCATCTTAGGTTGGTTAAAAATGCAGGATGCAATTACGTTCGCTGTCTTTCTTCCCACGCCTGGCATTTTCTGCAACTCATCAACATCAGAAGGCACTTCACTATTAAAATTATTCACCAGCATTTTAGCCATGCCAATCAAATGTTTCGTTTTGTTATTGGGAAATGAAATGCTTTTGATGAGTTGAAAAACTTCTTCGGTAGTTGCATTCGAGAGTGAAAGTGCATCGGGAAATTTTGCAAAGATGGATGGTGTAGTCATGTTCACCCGCTTATCAGTACACTGGGCAGAAAGAATTACTGAAACCAATAATTGAAACGGCGATTCATATTCCAATTCAGTTTCAGCATGCGGATGATGGGTGCTGAAATAATTGAGAATACCTTCAAAGCGTTCCTTCTTTGTCATGCATTAAAAGTACAGCAACCTGCCTTTGTGCAAAATAAGTTTCAGTTTTCAAAAAGAATTTACTGCAATCATCAGGCATGAGACTCTTCGGCAAGCAAGTGTTTGCTTTGCTCAAGAATAATGCGGACTGAGGTATCACTTGGTTCAAATTGCACCGCATTAAGTTCATTCACTGAATTATTCAGCAGGTGAAATTTATTGGCAAACTCAAGGTTTTCAAGAATACAATTCTTAATACCTTCTTCTTCGGCAGAAGAAACTTCGTGATAGATAAAGCGGAGTAAATCGTTAGATGTAAAGGTTTGTTTCATAAGCACTGTTTGGTTCGTTATTTTAAAGAACAAGTTTATAACGCAACAATTGTAGCTTATTGTATAAAGATCAAAAAAAATGCTTTATAAAAAAATACCCTGCTAATGAGGCAAGGTATTTTGATTCTGATAATTCACGCAAGTTATAATGCCACCTGTTTTTCTTCCTGCAATCTTCTCATATTAATTAGCGCATAACGCATACGGCCCAAAGCAGTATTAATGCTCACACCTGTGAGATCGCTAATTTCTTTAAAACTCAATTCACTCCAGTGGCGCAGAATCACCACTTCCTTTTGTTCGGGTGGCAACCGGTTAATGAGCTCTCTTATTTTTTCATGCGATTGTTTTCTCATGTATTCCTTTTCAGGATTTCCATTGGAGAATTGCAAGAGATTAAAAATATCAACCCCATCGGATGTAGTGATGGTGGGCATGCGTTTGGTTTTGCGGTAGTAATCAATACACCGGTTGTGCGCAATCCGCATCATCCACGGAAGAAATTTTCCTTCTTCAGTGTAGTTACCACTTTTGATCTTGCGAACGGCTTTCATCCAGGTATCCTGAAAAAGATCTTCGGCCAGATAGCGGTCTTTAACAAACATAAGTATTGAAGAAAATACTTTGCTCTTGTGGCGAAGTACTAAAATCTCCAATGCTTGTTCGCTTCCATGAATGTACTGCTGAACGAGAATCTCGTCATTAACGGAACTTAGGGTGTTTTGCATGTTGAACACGTTTTAGGTTAAATAAATGGGTGAATGCTTTCGCACTCTTAAACAGAAATAATTAACGTGTAGCAGTTTGCTCGATAGAAGAATTTATTTACGGTTGCTCAATGGCTCAATTCAATTATCATATTTTGTTGCAGGAAAAAATTATTTCCCGAAATCAAAAAAATAATTGATCAAATGAATTGATCATTTAAAAAATTTAAGAGTAAAATTGCAACCGTTACGAACTGATTTTAGTTAGAAGTGTAGAGTCTGTAGCGATAATAGATTGTTGGTTGCTTAAAAAGGTTGCTTGTTATGATTGGTCAAATATCAAAAAAGGTTTTGGATAAAACAAATTCTTCTTCAAAAAATATTTTTATCAAGGGTGCGCGCACGCACAATCTGAAAAATATTGACGTTGAAATTCCGCGGAATAAATTGATTGTAGTTACTGGTGTTTCGGGTTCCGGTAAATCTTCACTCACGATTGATACACTTTATGCTGAAGGTCAACGCCGCTATGTAGAATCACTTTCTTCCTATGCGCGCCAGTTTTTGATGCGCATGAATAAACCCGATGTTGATTTCATCAAAGGAATTTCGCCGGCTATTGCAATTGAACAAAAAGTTTCTACCCGCACCTCACGTTCAACAGTTGGAACACTCACTGAGATTTATGATTACTTCAGAATTCTTTATGCAAGAATTGGCAGAACCATCTCGCCTGTTTCGGGTACACAAGTGCGTAAAGATTCGATAACCGATGTGGTGAATTACATCAACACTTTAGAAGAAGGCAGCACAGTGTTTATTCTTTCCCCATTTAAAAAAATTCACAGGCGCAGCGTAAAAGAAGAGTTGAATATTATTTTGCAGAAAGGTTATGTAAGAGTTTTTATTGAAGGAAAAATTGAGAAGATCGAAGATTTGATCCCAATATTAAAATCAAAAGAGGAAGAAAAAATCACTTCAAAAATTTCTATCGCCATTGATCGAATTGTTTTAAAGAAAGTTGATGAAGACACACAAACACGGTTAGCCGACTCCATCCAAATTGCTTTTTTCGAGAGTGAAGGTGATTGCATTATTTATTCTGATAAAGAGGGTGAAAAACATTTCTCCAACCGTTTTGAAGCCGATGGAATTACCTTCGAAGAGCCATCGCCACATTTCTTCAACTTCAACAATCCTTATGGTGCTTGTAAAAAGTGTGAAGGTTTCGGCTCGGTGATCGGGATTGATGATGAGCTGGTGATTCCAAATAAAAATCTCTCGGTTTATGAAGGAGCCATTGCACCATGGAAAGGCGAAAAGATGGGAGAATGGCTAACTGAATTTATTAAACAATCGAGAAAAAATAATTTCCCCATCCACCGCGCTTACAATGATTTGGATGATGCGCAGAAATTATTTTTGTGGGAGGGCGATAAAAATACCCACGGCTTAAATGAATTTTTTAAGTTCGTTGAATCGCAAACTTACAAGATTCAATACCGCGTAATGCTTTCGCGATACAGAGGAAAAACAATTTGTAATGAATGCAAAGGAACCCGCTTAAGAAAAGATGCACAGTATGTTTTGATAGGAAGAAAAGCAATTACTGATTTGGTGGTGATGCCGATTAAAGAAGTGAAAATATTTTTTGATGAAGTCAAACTCACCTCAAAAGAAAATGAAATTGCAAAGCGAATTCTCACTGAAATTAATAACCGCTTGAACGTGATGCTCGAAGTTGGTTTGGGCTATCTCACACTCAATCGTTTGTCATCAACACTTTCAGGTGGTGAAACACAACGCATTCATCTTACAAGAACTTTAGGAAGCAATCTTACTTCATCACTTTACCTGCTCGATGAACCAAGTGTTGGTTTGCATCCGCGTGATACAGCGCAATTGGTAACCGTTCTTCATAAACTCCGCGACCTTGGAAATACGGTTGTCGTGGTTGAACATGAAGAAGAAATTATGCGGCAGAGTGATCACATCATTGACATGGGTCCGCTCGCAGGGATACATGGCGGTGAAATAATTTATAACGGTGACTTCGAAAATATTTTTACCGATGAACATTCACTCACAGGAAAATATTTGCGCAACGATCTCGAAATTTCAGTTCCCAAACAAAGAAGAAAATGGATCAACTCCATTGAATTAAAAGGTGCACGTGAACACAACCTTAAAAATATCAATTGCACATTTCCGCTGCAGGCAATTACGGTAGTTACCGGCGTAAGCGGTTCGGGAAAAACAACGCTCGTGAAAAAAATTCTTTTCCCGGCCATACAAAAAATTATTGTTGGCTATGGTGAAAGAGCGGGTGCACACAAGGAACTAAAAGGTGATGTTAACATGATCTCGCAGGTTGAAATGGTGGATCAAAATCCATTGGGGAAATCTTCACGATCAAATCCTGTCACTTACATTAAAGCGTATGACGGCATTCGCGAACTGTTTGCATCGCAACATGCATCTAAGATCAAAGGTTTTTTACCCAAGCATTTTTCATTTAATGTGGAAGGCGGT
>JBKJNS010000070.1:0-4167 GCA_046593455.1 Chitinophagales bacterium
CATTCAAAAGCTAATGGTATAACATGAAACATTGGAGATACTATGCTTTAGGTAGGGCTTAAACATGGGTTATCTATGGGCCATGTATATGGGGTCTATGGGTTATTAGTCGAATAAATCATACTTTATCATGTTGAGTTGTTTTGAAAAAGAATGTTATTTTTTCTTTCAAAGGAAGCAGCGCTAACAACTTGGAAGCATTTTTTTGGTACGCCATGCTGTTGGAAGCTCTTCGGAGATGGATTACTGTTTCGGAACTGATAGCTATATATACAAATACACCCTCATCGAAATCAAAAAACGGGATTCTTTTATTTTTCTTTTTACTGCTGCGTTTGTTTTCGTTTTTAAAGAGGCCGCTTTGTCCCTCACGCACATAAAAATTGTAATTTAATTCTGTAAAGCATTTTGCAAGTTCATGGTCTGATATTTTTATATTGGCGTAACTGACAAATATTTTTGCAATTGTATTATGAATAAAAGAAAATTCGTTGTGCGAATATTTTCTTTTGTTGTTGCTCCGAGGCAGGAACAAAGTGATAAAATTCTTAAGGAGATCTAAATTGCTTGTCATTTTGTTTTGATTGCTGCTAGTTTTAAGGTAATATCAAAACGAAAATAATTGTTGCTTTATTATTATTCTACATGTTTTTTACAGGATACCATTCCGACTAAAAACACTAATCCAAAGTTTAGGTTTTGCATTTTATGTAGTTATAGATAAGAAAAGGAAATTTGTGGTTTAGCAAAATAGATTGTACTAGTCGTACTTACGATGTTCAGTATCTGCCTTGAGTTAGTCTTAGCTTTCGTGACTCAGATCCTGAAACAAGTTCAGGATGACGCTCAGGATGAGCTCAGGACGACAGCAAATTATTTGTTTATGGGTTGTAAATAAAAGCAAGTCAAGTTTCCTAATTCTTCTTTTGATGCGTAGATAAAATTGCTGTCTAACTTAAAGTTGTTTCGTTCTAAAACAGTAACAGATTCAGAATTGTCAGCAGTTGGAGTTGCTGTTATTGTTTTAATTCTCAAATTGTCAAACGCAAACTTAACAACAGTTGAAATAGATTCTTGCATAAATCCTTTACCTTGAAATTTCGGGATTAATTCGTAGCCAATTTCTGCTCTGTCTTTTTCAATGTCAATGCTAAATAAACAGATTGTTCCAATTAAAGAGTTGTTGCCTTTAATAGTTATTGCCCAATAAAGTGATTCATTATTCGCAACTGCGTTTGTAATTTTATTTATGAAGTTAGTGGCATCATCAATTACGGCGGCTTTATCTCTGCCAAGATATTTGTTTACACTTTCGTTTGAACGAAGCAAATAAATTTCATTTGCATCGTCAATATTTAGCTGCCGTAAAACCAGACGGTCTGTTATTAAGTTTGGAAATGGAGTAAAATTTAAGTTTAACATTTTAGTTATTACTTTTTTGTCTCTTTGTTTATTCAATGCTCAAAAGTTCAACCTCAGCCATGTTTCGCTTTTCGCGAACACAGCATGCTCGATTTTATTAAGCCGAGTCCTGCGCTCACTCACAAAAAAGCTCATTGCGAAGAGACGACTGTGGGAGAATATGAAGACTTTTTTTTATTCACCTCTCGAGCGCATGTGCAGTTTAGCTTTGTGTTTAGCGCACGCGTTCGCTCGGCTTTATTGCTTGACTACAAACCTAAAGGCTAGTGAGGAACCGCTGTTAACGGTTCGTTGTTTTTCTTCAGTTGCATTTGTCCTTTATAATTTGGGTCAAAATCCACCATCCATTCAATTCCATATTTGTCTCTAAACATACCAAAATATGAACCCCAAGGACTGTCGGCAATTGGCATTTCAATTTGCCCACCTGCTGAAAGGCCATTGAATAATTTGTCTGCTTCTTCTTTACTTTCTGCACTAATTGATATTTTAGACCTGTTTTCATTTTCATTTGTTTTTCCCATAATTTCAGGAACGTCATTGGCCATTAAAATATTTTTTCCGATAGGCAAAGCAATGTGCATTATTTTATTTGCTTCATTTTCTGCTACTTGAAATTCAGGGCTTGACAAGTCTTTGAAACGTATAATTTTTGCGAACTCTCCGCCAAATACTGATTTGTAAAATGTAAAAGCTTCTTCGGCATTTCCGTTGAAGTTAATGTGAGGATTAAGTTGTGCCATAATTTTATTTTTAGTTTAATTTTTGGGTTGTTCTTGAGGAAATTTTGAAATATCCATAAAGAAGATTTCCCAAGTATGTCCGTCAAAATCTTCTATGGTTCTTTGTTGCATAAATCCATAATCTTTCATTTCACTTGGCTCTGTTCCACCTGCTTTTAAACCATCGGTCATCATTTTATTTACTGCTTCTATATTGTCCATAGATAGTGAAAAAAGCCCTGCCAAATTGTTTTTTGTGTCGGCAATAGGTTTCGTCGCAAATGAAGAAAATTTTTCGTGTGTCAAAAGCATTACAAAAATATTTTCACTCCAAACCATACACTTTCCAGTGTCGTCAGAAAATTGCAGATTGTTTGTAAAACCTAATGCAGTATAAAAGTCCATAGATTTTTGCAGGTCTTTTACTGCTAAATTGATAAAGATTTGTTTTGCCATGTTATTTATTGTTTTAAGATTATTGTCTTAATATTTTTTCAATTTTTTTACCCTTTGCCAGCTCGTCAATCAATTTGTCTAAATATCTCGTTTTTTTTGTCAATGAGTTTTCAATTTCTTCTATCCTGTAACCGCAAATTACTCCCGTTATGAGATGAGCATTAGGGTTCAATTTTGCTTTCTTGAAGAATGTTTCAAAGGTTACTTTCTCCGCTATCAGTTCTTGTAGTTTTTTGTTGTTAAAGCCCGTCAACCACTCAATGATTTGATTCAATTCTTCCTTTGTTCTGCCTTTGCGCTCCACCTTAGTTACGGAATGCGGATATACCGATGCAAAGGTCATTAGTGCAATGCGTTTATCGTGTTCAGGTGTTGTTTTCATATTATTTTAATCTTTCTAATTTTCCTTTTCGTTTCACAATGTTTTTGTAGTCCCACTGGATTTCTTCCGATTTTTTCAACCAGCGTTTCAGGTCTTTTGTATTGATTTCTGAAATATCATTATAGAAAATGGAGGCATCCTTGAATTTTTCTCCTTGTTTTTTCAATCCTTCTTCGTCAAAACTTGCACCGCTCCAAAACATCACGCGTATGCCGGGCTTTTCTTTACTGTAACCCACTATGGGGTTGCCGTCCAAAAACCAAACGGGGTGACTGTGCCAGATTTTGCTCTCTGCTTTGGGCATGTGTTTGTTGATTTCCAGAAAAAGAAGGTTGCAAATGACTTTGTCGCCTGCAGATTGTTTGATATTGTAGTCTTGTATGTTCATAATCTCTTACGAATTTAGATTTTTAAACCACTTATGTGTCGAAGGTCTGCGATGTGGACCATCAAGAACAAAGCATATATGTGAATGTATTTCATAATTTATTTACTTAGCAACCGTCTTTGCGAGGTGCACGTTTATAAATTACTTGACTATCTCGTTCTACATAGTCGCCCGATACTATTGGATATGAATACTTGGGCGCGTGCGATACGCTATGGCTTTTTATAAGTATTTTGTCGTTAACTTTCAGGCTATGCAATTGCTCAAATTCATTGTTAAAGTTCAAAATATTCTTGTCAGCCTTTTCCGGACCAAAACTAAGAATGTATTCGTCACCATTAATTCTTACCATCACTCCGAAACCTAATCTTGAGCCTGGCGGAAGAGAAAGAGAGGTTACAACAGCCTCCATATTGGTAGAATCCCTAATGTGCTTTCTTATTTTAGCTTCAGCGGCATACACTTTTTTACCTTCGGGAGACGCTTCCCATTTTTTGTACATTATACCCTCAGGGGTAGCCTCCCATTTTTTCAATGCAGCTTTACTTTCAGCAGCAGTGAGGGGCTTTGGGATTAACTTTTTAGAAGCTTCATTTTTAATTTCACGATTAGCAAATGCCAGTCCGCTTACCACAACCAGCAGTAAGATCAGCGCATAAATGATTTTTTTCATATTTTTTGTAGGTTTAATTAATAACATAGTTTTATTTCCTTTTAAAGTTTATGCAGCAAAATTACTTTACTATCTCGTTCTACATAATCGCCCGATACTATTGGGTATGAATACTTGGGTGCGT
>JBKJNS010000334.1:0-3258 GCA_046593455.1 Chitinophagales bacterium
TGAAATTGCCGACCTTGATTCTTTCTTCTTTACCAAATATAAAATTCACACAGTGGGAATTAATTGGGAGAATATTCATTGCGTTCGGGTGACTCCGAATGTTTATACTTCGCTGAAGGATTTGGATAAACTGGTGATTGCAATTAAGGATGCTGCGGTGAATGGACTTCTTGCTAAATAAAAAATCCGCTATCAAATCTTGATCGCGGATTTTCAATTAAAGATTTCTGAAAAATTATTTCACTGAAGCTACAATCGCTTTAAAAGCCATTGAATCATTAGCAGCTAAATCAGCCAATACTTTTCTGTTGAGGGTGATGTTGTTTACTTTGAGTTTGTTCATGAAAACAGAATAAGTCATTCCTTCTTCGCGAACTGCGGCGTTGATGCGAGCAATCCAAAGATAGCGGTAGTCGCGTTTCTTTTGCTTGCGGCCTGCATAGGCATAAACCATTGCTTTATCAATGGCATTTTTTGCTACCGTCCAAACGTTTTTGCGTTTGCTGTAGAAACCTTTCGACTGTTTTAAAACGCGCTTTCTGCGGGCGCGGCTGGCAACATGATTTACTGAACGTGGCATTGCTTGAAATTTTTGATACTTAGATTAACAACATTTTCTTTACGCGCTTCATATCGCTGCTACTCACGATAACTGTTTTGCCTAACTGCTTTTTGCGATCATGTTCCTTTTTAGTTAGAATATGGCGCTTAAAAGCTTTTTTGCGTTTTACTTTTCCGGTTCCGGTAAGCTTAAATCGCTTCTTAGCACTGGAATTGGTTTTCATTTTAGGCATTGCTTAAAATTTTAAGGGACGGCAAAGATAATGCTATGAGGCACATCTCCAAATCAATAAATAATAATCTGATATTATGATTTTTTTGGCTTGGGATTTACAAGCACCCACATTCTGTTGCCTTCCTGCTTTGGAAGATTTTCGGCAATGCCTGCATCTTTAAGGCGCTCTATAAATTTTAATAAAAGCAATTCACCACGGTCTTTAAATAAAATTGTTCTTCCTCTGAATTGCACGTAAGCTTTCACTTTGGCTCCTTCTTTTAAAAAGTTTTCGGCGTGGCGCGATTTGAAATCGAAATCATGCTCATCGGTATTCGGGGTAAAACGAATTTCTTTGGTTACATTTTTTACCTGTTTAGCTTTCTGTTCTTTTTCTTTTTTCTTTTTATCGTACAGGAATTTATTGTAGTCAACGATGCGGCATACAGGAGGATCGGCTGCTGCGGCAATTTCAACAAGATCGAGACCTTGTTCTTCTGCCATGCGAAGGGCTTCGCGAATTGAAAACACACCGGGTTCAATATTTTCGCCAACCATGCGAACTTGTGGTGCTGTGATGAGGTTGTTGATTTTGTGTTCGAGTTCTCTTTTAAAGGGTTTTCTCCAGTTTGCTAATGCCAATTGTTTGAGTTTTTGTTAATAATGATTTTGAGTTAAGATCTTTTTTATTGAGGTAAATAATTTTGTGAAAGGTATTCATTTAAGCACGATAATTTTTTTGAAACCAACGATTTGGTTTTCATTAATCACCTGAAGGAAATAAACTCCCGGTTGATTTATTTGAGTTGTAACTATCGGCTGGTTGATTGAAGTAATCCCGAATACTTTTTTGCCTTCGGTATTTGAGAAGACGAACTGTGTTGAAGATTGTTGCAATATTAATGGAAGTTGAATGGAAATATTTCCGGCAGTAGGATTTGGAAAAATACTCAATTCATTTCCCGAAACAACTAAATCATTGCTGCTTACAAAAAGATCTGCGAGGGTAAACCAACTTTCATTTCCATCATACTGATCGATGTTTCCGTTTGCATGCTTATCATAAGCAGTAACTCCAATAGCATCACTCGCATTTGCCCATGTGATTTCAATTGTAGTATCGGTGCCTGCATCTGTAACATTTGAAAAAGAGTAACCGGTGGTTGTTCCATAATAAACCTTGTACCCTTTAAGGTCGGCATCAATATTCTTTCTCCAGGTTACTTTTATTTTTCCGTTCATCAAATCTTCTTTGATAACTCCGGTTGGTGGAATTACGGGGGCTAAAGTATCGGGTAGTAAATTGAAGGGCACAAAGTTAATTGTGCAAAGTGTGCCGTCGTTTGCAGCATCTTTAATAATAGATGCAATGAAAGCGCTGTCGCTTGATCCCCAATAATTATCAGCAGCAATTGAGGTTTCTCCAATATTACTTGAGGCAACCATTTCCATTTCTATTCCCGAATTGCTGTTTATATTATTGAAGATGCTGTTGTTATGAAATGAAATGGAAGAACTGCTATTTAAAAATGTTTCAGATTCAATAGAGTTTCTGTAAAAAGTATTTTGGTAAATCGCAGACTTATTAAGTTTGAAATAGCTCGCTGATTGAACAATAAAGTTATCTACGAATGTATTGTTGTAAAACTGGCAAGAATCAGTGAAACTGAATGCTTGAGTGAAAACAAAGCTGGTCTTTACAAAAATGTTATTGTAAATTTTGAGGTTCTTATTAGAACTCATAATTCCTGATGAACTTGAAACAGCATTATCGTAAAACAGATTGTTATGGATAATTGAATTCTGGCTTACCTTAATCATTGATCCACTATTTGCGTCAGCAGAATTCTCTCTGAAATTGCAATTAGATATTTGTGATCCTGAACCTCCGCTTAAGCCACAGTTACTTGCAAAGAAGGTGCAGAAATCGCATCCAATACTGTTTTCAGATTTAACAGTTACATAAGTCCCAACGGCCGAAGCATATTTATTAAATGTACCCGCATACGAAAAATAACAATACTTAAAAAAGCAACCCGATTGATCAATAAAATTGTATGCAACAGAAGTGGTGCTTAGATAAATGCCTGCCCATGAATATCCGGTGGGAGAAATAACATTTGGTTCAAAATAAATAAGGTTGCTTGCGTCGCCTATAGCTCTTATGGTACCGTTTACAACTAACGCTTTTGAACTATCAAATTTGATTGTTACGCCGGCATTAATTGTTAAGGTAACATTTTCGTCGACAAAAACATCATCAGTAACGATGTAAGGACTGCCAGCCACATCCCATGTTGTGTTTAAAGAGATATTGCCGCTTACGTTAGTTGCATGCAGTTTCAAAAACGCACAGGTAATAATAATAACAGTTAAAAAATACTTCATTGAATTTGATATGAATATGATAAGAGATTACTACTGCATAAAGCTACTGTGATAAACAAAAGTATAAATTCTATTGCCAATCATTCTTTTAAAAA
>JBKJNS010000425.1:0-5046 GCA_046593455.1 Chitinophagales bacterium
GCTTAAGAAGCATAAAGAAAGAAATCAGCAATAAATTAAAATATGCTGCTACCTACTTCCGAATTTTATCATTTATATTTGCCCACCTTTTTAAAAAGGGTTGAGTATTTGTGTGTCATTTTGAGCAAGAAATTGTTGTAAAAAACACTTTGAAAATTTTGAAGAATATAATGCTGCCGATGTAGCTCAGCTGGTTAGAGCTACTGATTTGTAATCAGTAGGTCGGGGGTTCGAGTCCCTCCATCGGCTCTCTTTATTCGGGTAAGTAGCCAAGTGGCCAACGGCAACAGACTGTAAATCTGTTCTCTTCGGAGTTCGGTGGTTCGAATCCATCCTTGCCCACATTATTTGCTTGAATCTGTAGAGTTAGAATTTTGAAATTGTTCTTTATCAATTTAATGTCATAAGCGGGAGTAGCTCAGTTGGTAGAGCATCAGCCTTCCAAGCTGAGGGTCGCGGGTTCGAGTCTCGTCTCCCGCTCATAGGAGTGGTCGAAGGGTAAATTGATCCGCCGATTATTCTCGCCGATGTAGCTCAGCTGGTAGAGCACGTCCTTGGTAAGGACGGGGTCACGAGTTCAAGTCTCGTCATTGGCTCAAAGTTGATTTAGTAAGTAGTAAATTTTTTTTGATTCATTTTTTAATATTAAATTTTAATTCAATCATTTTTAAACCTTTAACAACAAATAGTCATGGCTAAAGAAAAATTTGAACGTACGAAACCCCACGTAAATATTGGAACAATTGGTCACGTAGATCATGGAAAAACAACATTAACTTCTGCAATCACCTATGTGCTTTCAAAACAGGGATTGGCTGACGTTAAGTCTTATGATTCTATCGACAATGCTCCAGAAGAAAAAGAGCGTGGTATTACAATTAATACTGCTCACGTTGAATATCAAACTGTAACTCGTCACTATGCACACGTTGACTGTCCTGGTCACGCCGACTATATCAAGAATATGGTTACAGGTGCTGCGCAGATGGATGGTGCTATTCTCGTTGTAGCTGCTACCGATGGACCAATGCCTCAAACACGTGAACACATTTTGTTAGCCCGCCAGGTAGGTGTGCCTTCAGTTGTTGTGTTCATGAATAAAGTTGATTTAGTAGAAGATCCCGAATTGCTTGATCTTGTTGAAATGGAAGTTCGTGAATTATTGACATTTTATAAATTTGATGGAGACAAGGCAGCAGTTATTCGAGGCTCAGCATTGGGTGCTTTAAATAATGATCCCGCAGGTATGCAATCTGTTCAGGATTTAATGGATGCAGTTGATGCAAACATTCCTATTCCTCCACGTGCAATCGATAAGCCTTTCCTTATGCCTGTTGAAGATGTGTTTTCAATCACCGGTCGCGGAACCGTTGCAACCGGTCGTATCGAAAGAGGTAAAATTCATACCGGAGACTCAGTTGAAATTATTGGTTTAAAAGAAGAATCATTAAAGTCAACCGTTACTGGTGTTGAGATGTTTCGCAAAATTTTAGATGATGGCGAAGCAGGTGACAACGTGGGTTTACTTCTTAGAGGTGTTGAAAAAGATGACATCCGCCGTGGAATGGTGGTTTGCGCACCTGGTTCAATTACACCGCACACCGAATTTAAATGTGAAGTGTATGTGCTATCAAAAGAGGAAGGCGGAAGACATACTCCATTCTTCAATAACTATCGCCCTCAATTCTATTTAAGAACAACTGACGTAACCGGTGAAATCAAATTACCCGAAGGCGTTGAGATGGTTATGCCGGGTGATAATATTGCAATGAATGTAAAATTGATTATGCCTGTTGCTATGGAAAAAGGATTACGTTTCGCGATTCGTGAAGGTGGAAGAACAGTAGGTGCCGGACAGGTAACAGAAATTATTAAGTAAAATAAATAGAAGGTTTAATTTTAAGGTTTCGGGGCAATGAAGAACATTACCCCGGAACCTTTGATTTTCAACCAAAAAACTAACGTAAACAAAAAAGGGGTGTAGCTCAATTGGCAGAGTAGTGGTCTCCAAAACCATTGGCTGGGAGTTCGAGTCTCTCCACCCCTGCAACAATCAAATGATATGAATAAAATAAGCGCATTTTTTTCCGATATCTATACTGAACTAATCTTAAAAGTTTCATGGCCTTCATGGGAAGACCTGCAAAACAGTTTAATTGTAGTTACTACTTCTGCATTAATACTTGCCGGAATTGTTTGGGTAATGAATTTTTTCTCAAACCTTGCTCTAACAACATTTTATCACTTGTTCCAATAAAAAATCTGATTCATGTCTGAAGAAAAAAAATGGTTTGTGATGCGTGTGATCAGCGGCAAAGAAAGAAAGATCAAAGAATACGTTGACAATGAAATCAACCGAAGCGGGTGGGATGAAATTATCTCGCAGGTTTTGGTTCCAATGGAGAAAGTTTACAAGGTTAAGGATGGAAAAAAAGTAATTAAGGAGAGAACCTTTTTTCCTGGCTATGTTTTACTCGAAGCTGATGAGAAAAAAACAAATGCAGACATTCTCGCAGCAATAAAAAATATTTCGGGAGTAATTGGTTTTTTAGGTGGAACAAAACCACAGGCACTTCGCAAAACTGAAGTGAATCGGATTCTTGGAAAAGTAGATGAGATGGCAGGTGCCGGCGAAACAGTTGTTGAACCTTTCTTAATAGGAGAGAACGTAAAAATTACCGATGGCCCTTTCAATGATTTTGTTGGAGTGATTGAAGAAGTGAACGAAGACAAGAAGAAGATTAAAGTGAACGTAAAAATATTTGGTAGAAAAACTCCTGTAGAGTTAAGCTACGCTCAAGTTGAAAAAGTGTAGCACCACCAAGAAAAAAAATCAATAGCATTTACAATGAAATAATTTTTGAATCGTGATTGAAGATGCTTCCCTTTAATCACTTGGCAGCTTCAAAATTGGTTTCATTTTTTATAATCAATACTTAAAAACAAAAATTAATCAATCGAATCATGGCAAAAGAAATAGAAACATACGTGAAGCTGCAGTGTAAAGGAGGTCAGGCAAATCCTGCTCCGCCAATTGGACCTGCATTAGGCTCAAAGGGAATTAACATCATGGAATTCTGTAAACGTTTTAATGCACAAACGCAGGATAAGCAGGGTAAAACTCTTCCGGTAATTATTACGGTTTACAAAGACAAATCATTTGACTTCATTATCAAGCAACCACCGGTTGCTATCTCTTTACTCGAAGCAACTAAAAAAGAAAAAGGAAGCGGAGTGCCAAACAGAACAAAGATTGGCAGTGTTTCGTGGGAACAAGTTCGCACAATTGCAGAAGGTAAGATGAGCGATCTTAATTGTTTTGAAATTGAAAGTGCCATGCGCATGGTTGCAGGCACTGCACGTAGCATGGGTTTAACAGTTGAAGGAAAAGCTCCCTGGAATTAATTTATTAAAAAGATTTTAACAAGAGGCTGTCTCAAAAGGGCAGCCTCTTTTATTTTTTAAGAAAATCGAAGAGGTTAAAAAAGGGCGGCCTAAAAAAGACGATCAAGCTCCTTTTTACTTCTGAAATTTTTATTTCTGTTATTACCCCATTTTTTTTCACTTAACTCATCGGTTATTCTTCGAAGGGATGATGTTAAAAAAAGGAAGCCGCCTCAGTTTTGAGACGGCTTCTATTTGTTATAAAAATAATTGCAGAATCAGCGTCACTAAAATTTTATGATTTTGAAAGTCAATGGTTTTGAATTTATTTTTATTCTCATAGCGTATAATCCTGCTCCAAGATTATTCATGTTTATGTTCTTTACATTTTCTCCTGAAAAAATTAAAAATGAACCATTTAAAATTTCTTTTCCGGCCATATCAAAAACTGAAAAAGAAATATTCTGTTTTTTATCTGAAATAATTTGAACATTCACAAAATCATTTACAGGATTTGGATAAACCTGAACTTTAACTTTTGTGTTTTCAACCGACTGTTGCGAATCGTATAAAGGATCCCAATCATATTTGTGAGCGCGGTAAGCAATCAATTGATTTGTTTCAGAAAAATTCAGTTCCCAGACAATTGAATCATTCGGAGTAACTTCCCAAATGTTAGAAGAATAATCAGGTGAATCGTAACCGCCATTGATCAAAGTATTTCCTGTGCTTAATCTTTGTGCATTGCCGGCAGCATAAAAATAGGCCCATCCGCTTGGCAAAGTGCCGGGCAAATTATAATGCCAAACTAAAGTTGCAGTTTTATTCACTTCATCAACAGCATATTCTTTAGCGATTGAATGTTTTACGCTGTGGTAATTGCCATTGTCAAAAACAGTAATGTTTCCATTTGAGATTCTTCGTGCATCATGCTGATAAGTATAAGGTTCAGGCTCATCAATAAAAGTGAATTCGTTTTTTACTCCGCCCATACGCCATATAAATTCTCCTGTATTGCGATCAATCTTTGTGATTTGATCAAGGTGACGATGTGAGCACAAAATATTTCCATCATTATCTATTTGTAACGAATTGGTGTGAACCATGTCAATTTTATTTATAAAGAATTTTTCGTGCAATGCTTCTGTAGGAACAACATGATCAAAAGAACGCCACTCAAAAATTAGGTTTTTGTTTTTATCAAATTCCTGAATTACGGTCCACTCAGTAGAAGCAGCATTATTAAAAGTAGAATCATAAACTGTTAAATCCAGAATCAAAGATTCTATTGCAATTAACAATGCATGTGCATCTTGCAATAAAAGAAAATCGTGACTGTCTACCAGGTAACCATTTGCTGCATAGAAGGAATCAATAAGATTATAATTTGAATCGAGCACTTCTTCCCTGCCCTTAAAATCATTGTAAACAGTGAGGTAACCACTTTCACTAATTTTAAAATCACCAAAGACATCGTGTAATGCTGAAGAAAAAATGGAGTCGCCATCATTCGAAATAATATTGTAACCACGTAAAACGGTGGGCACATTGTTGCCGCTGTGCACATCATAAAATATTTCACCCGGTGAAGGATTCTTATCTACAATTATTTCAAAGCTGCCCGTGATATCCCGCACTTCTGCATTTGATACAGCAACAGTG